>JAFTUJ010000250.1 GCA_017466305.1 Thermoguttaceae bacterium | reverse complement strand
CGACCGGTTGTTCCGCCGGTTGTTCCGCCGGTTGTTCCGCCGGTTGTTCCGCCGGTTGTTCGACCGGTTGTTCCGCCGGTTGTTCGACCGGGGCGGTCGGAGTTTCCGGAGCCGGGGTCGGGTTATCCGGATTCGCGGTCGGGTCGACCGGGGTCGGGGTCGGGGTCGGGTTATCCGGGGTTTCGACTTGCTTATCCGAGTTATCCTTATTGCAACCGCTGATCGCGTAACCGCCGCCGACAACCAACGCGCCCGCTAAAACCAAAATAGCGACTTTCTTTATGCCTTTTTTTTCTTCAGCCATTATTCCACCCTTTCAGGATTTTATTGTCAACCGACGTCGGAACCCGTTCGCCTTCGAACGCGTTCCTCGTTGTCTTCGTTATCTAAGAGCGCCGCTTTTTCAAAAATTGGCGAAAAAAATATATTTTTTTGAATATTTTTTGGAAAAAATTTTCGCGACGCCGTCGACCGCGAACCGTTTCCGCGTTTTCCTTCGACGACGCCGCTTCGAACGGCCGAGCGACGCGGCGCTCAGTCGCTCGACGTCAGTTCAAAATCGCAAACGTTGTTCCCCGCCGCGACGCTCGCCTTCAAGCCGACTCGCGACGGCGCGACATACCGCAGCGGAACCACGTTGCGCCACTCCGCTTCCGGCGTTTTCCCGTCTTCGTCGAAGAGCGAACGCCCCGTTTCGACGCGCTCGAAACAAACGATCGTTACCAAGTATTCGCCCGGAACCGCCGCGCTTTCCTCGTATTCGCCCCGTTCGTTCGTCTTCGCGACGAAACTCGGCGCGCCGTCGCGAGCGTCGACCGGAATAAAACGGAGCGTCGCGTTCGCCAAAGGTCGACCGTCGAGCGTCGCGACGCCGCCGACTTTTCCGGTCTTGCGGTCGCCGGTCTTGCGTTCGTTCGCTTTTTCGGTCGTCGCATCCGACGTCGGAGCGACGATCGGTTCCGATTTCGCTTCGTTTCGTCGCGCGACTTCCGCCTCCGCCGTCTCTTTCAACTCGCGCAACGCGGCCTTCGCGTCCGGTTCCCCCAATTCGTCCGCTTTGCGGAACCAACGCTCCGACTCGTCGAGGTCGCGCTCGACGCCGCGCCCCAGGTTGTAACAAACGCCGAGATTATACGCGCCGATCGCGTTTCCGGCGTTCGCGGCGTCGCGGAACCAACGCGCCGCCTCGACGTCGTCTTGCTCGACGCCGACGCCCGAGAAATAACAAACGCCCGTCGCCAACATGCCCGCCGCGTCGCCCATCTCGGCCGCCGTCTTCCGCCAGCCAAACGCTTCGCAGAGGTCTTGTTCGACGCCGACGCCTTTCTCGCAATAGTCGGCCAACGCGAGCATCGCAACCGTTTCCGCGTTTTCGGCGGCGATTCGCATCAGTCGCGCCGCTTCGACGTAATCTTGCTCGACGCCGTCGCCATGTTCGTAACAAACCGCGAGCCTATGCGTCGCGATCGCGTCGCCCGCTTCCGCCGCTTTGCGGAACCAAGGCGCCGCCTCCGCTTTGGCGTCGACGACCGTCAAATAAATCCCCCAATTTCGCATCGCGATCGCGTCGCCCGCGTCCGCCGCTTTGCGCATCCAAGACGCCGCCTCCGCTTTGGCGTCGGTCTTGAACAAACAAATCCCCAAATTTCGCATCGCGACCACGTCGCCCAATTCGGCGGCTTTGCGGAAAAGTCGCGTCGCTTCGGCTTGGTTTTGTTCGACGCCTTTGCCGTCGTTGAAACAAACGCCCAAGCCGACCGCCGCGCCGGCGCTCCCCGCTTCGTCGGCCTTACGATACCAACGCGCCGCTTGGCGGTAATCGATTTCGCCGACGTCCCCAAGTCCTTCGAAATAACATTGGGCGAGCCAAGTTTGCGCGCGAACGTCGCCGTTTTCCGCGCGTTCTTTAAGTCCGATTAAAGCGTCGGTTAACAGCGCTTCTCTTTTCGCCGCGTCGTTGGATTCGCGCAATCCGGCGAAAAGAAGACCGATCGGATCGCCCGCTTCCGCCGCTTCCGTCGTCAACGCTCCCCCCTTTTCCTTGTCGTTCTTCAAACGAGCGTTGCAGAAGTAAAGCTCGGCGAGAGCCGCTTTCGCGTCGACGGAACCAAGCTCCGCCGCTTCCGACAACAAACGGAAACCGCGCTCGACGTCGATCTTTCGCCCTTCGAGCCCAAACGCCCAAGCGCTTCCGCGACGGTAAAGTCGCTCCGCTTCCGCGTTCGTCCCTTTCGACGTCGCCGCGACCGTCGCCGTCTCTTTCGCGAAAACGTTCGCGCTCGCTCCGTCGTTCGCCGTCGGAGCG
Organism: Thermoguttaceae bacterium; assembly: GCA_017466305.1. Lineage (GTDB taxonomy): Bacteria > Planctomycetota > Planctomycetia > Pirellulales > Thermoguttaceae > RUG369. The sequence continues at coordinate 4,261 of JAFTUJ010000250.1, read as the reverse complement.
GTTCCCAAAATCGCCGCCAAGAGAGCCAACGTCGCCGCGCGACGCAAACCTTTATTTTTCGCTTTCATTTTATTTTCCTCGTTTATTTTTAACGTCGGCTCGTCGCGAAACCGACGAGTTTTTTTCTCTTCGCCCAATAAGAGGAAAAGGCGGCGAAAAATTGGCGCGAAAAATTGCCAAGATTCTAAAAAAAACAAAAAAAACGCCGCGCCCCCGACGGAACGCGACGTTTCGCAAGTTTCGCTTCTTTCGACGCTTCGCTCGCGCCGCGCGAATCACTCCGATTGAAGTTCAATCTCGATCTTCGTCGTTTTGCCGGAAATCTCGACGATTATCCCGCTCGTTTCGAAGTCGCCGTATCGCTCCGGCGCCAAGGGACGCAACGCGGTTTCCGGCTTTTCCTCGCCGTCTTCCTCGATCGTTTCGCCGAGTTCGTCGTCTTCGACGCATTCGAACCGAACGCGGTACGCGCCGGGCGACAGTTCGGCGCCTAAAGACGCTTGCAAGACAAACTCGCCTTTTTCGTTCGTTAATCCATACGCCCACGAGCCGTTCTCGTCGCAAGGCTTGAAATAAACGTACGCGTCGGCCAAAGGTTCGCCGTCCAACGTTACGACGCCCCGCGCTTCGATCGTCTCCGCTTCGACCGTCGCCGCTTCGCTACTCGATTTCCCGATTCTCTCCAACCCCGGCGCGGCCAACTCGTCTTCTTCGCTCGCCGATTCGTTCGACGATTCGTTCGACGTCGCCGCTTCTTGCGCGTCGCGACGTCGCGCCTCGCGGAACAGCTCCGTCGCGTCCGTTTTATGCTCGGTTCCTTCGCCCGTATAAATCGACGCGTCGAACCAGTCGTCTCCCTTCGCTTTGCGACGCCACTTCTCCGCTTCCTCGCGGTTCTTCGCGACGCCGAGTCCCTTCTCGTAACATTCGCTCAACTTCTCCGCCGACGGCGCGAACCAATCGGCGTTTTCGCGAAACCAACGAACCGCCTCGACTTCGTCTCGCTCGACGCCGCGCCCCTCCAAGAGACACACGCCCCAATAGTACGTCGCCGTCGCGTCGCCCGCCTCGCTCGCTTCGCGGAAGAGCCGCGCCGCTTCGGCGTAATCTTGCTCGACGCCGTCGCCCATCAGGTAACAAACGCCCAAATTGCCCGTCGCGACCGCGTCGCCGAGCTCCGCCGCCTTCCGGAAAAGCTCGAACGCTTGCCGCGCGTCCCGTTCGACGCCCGCGCCGATCGCGTAACAAACGCCCAAACCTTGCGTCGCCCGCGCAAACCCCGCCTCGCTCGCCTCGCGAAAGAGCCGCGCCGCTTCGGCGTAATCTTGCTCGACGCCCGCGCCGTCAAAATACAGTTCGGCAAGCGTCGTTTTCGCCAATAAATCGTTTTCCGCGCGTTCTTTAGCCCCTTCGAACGCGATCTTGAAATATTTTCGCGCCAACTTTTCATTCTTCGCGACGGCGCGCCCCTGTCGGCAACATACTCCGACGATTTGCGCGCCCATCGGATTCCCCGCTTCCGCCGCTTCGAGCCCCAAATCGAACGCCCGCGCCGCGTCCGATTTAACGCCCCGCCAACCGTTAAACCACATGACGGCCAACTCGCCTTGCGCGTCGACCGAGCCGAGTTCCGCCGCTTGCGACAAGAGTTCGAAACCGCGTTCTCCGTCGACGCGTCGCCCGTCGAAGCCAAACGCCCAAGCGCGCCCGCGCCGGTAAAGTCGCTCCGCTTCGCTCGCTCGCGATTTGCGCTCAACCGTCGCGTCCGTCGCGTTCGACGCGTCCGTCGCCGTCGCCGTCGCCGCCGAAACCTTCGCAACCGCTTCGTCTTCCCCCGCTTGCGCCGACGTCAAAGACGCCGACGCGACGCCAAGCGTCCCGACCGCCGCCAACGCGAACGCATGTCGCCAAATTTTCTCCATCGCTTCCCTTTCTTCTCTACTTGCGTTTTCGCCGAACGAACGCGACGCGCTCGCTTTTCCCTTTAATTTAATCTTGGTCGCCTATTTTCGCAACGCCAATAGACGGCGCGTCCGAAAAAAAAACGCCGCGTCCCTTGCGAAACGCGACGTTTTTACCTCAAAATCCCAATTTAACGATTACGCCGCCGGAACCTCTACCTCCGCCGGGACAGCTTCCGCCGGAGCCGCCGCTTCCTCGACCGCCGGGGCTTCTTCCGCCGGAGCCGCTTCCGTCGCCGGGGCCGCCGCTTCCTCGACCGCCGGGGCTTCTTCCGCCGGGGCCGCTTCCGCCGGAGCCGCTTCCGTCGCCGGAGATTCCGCGTCCTCGAGCTCTTGCAAACGCATTTCCGCTTCAACGTTTCCGGCTTCCGCGGCGACGCGGAAGAGCTTTTTCGCTTCTTCCAAGTCTTTTTCGACGCCCCAACCTTGATAATAGCATTCGCCCAACATCGCCGTCGCCATCGAGCTGCCCATCTCGACGCCCTTGCGGAGCCATTGCGTCGCTTCCTTGTAATCGGCGTTCAAGTACAACGCGATCCCCAGCCCGAGCGCCGCGTTCTCCACGCCTTGTTCAACGGCTTGACGGTTAAACCGAACCGCTTCGTCCAAGTTTTTCTCGACGCCAAAGCCAAGGCAATAGCAATCGCCCAAGCACATCGCGGCGACCGGGTCTCCTAAATCGACGGCCTTGCGGTACCAACGAACCGCTTCCGCTTCGTCCTCTTCGACGCCCGTTCCGTTCAAATAACAGTTTCCGACGTCGACCATCGCGACCGGTTTTCCTAAATCGGCGGCTTCGCGGTAAAGCTCGAACGCCTTTTCTTTATTTTGTTCGACGCCCACGCCGCTAAAATAACAGTCGCCCAAACACTTCATCGCGTCCGCGTCGTTCAACTCGGCGGCTTTGCGATACCACTTGACGGCTTTCTCGTAATCTTGTTCGACGCCAATCCCCAAGCGATAGCAGTTCCCCATCTCCGTCATGCCGCGCGCGGAACCCAGGTCGGCGGCCTTGCGGTACCAAGCCAACGCTTCCGCTTCGTCCTCTTCGACGCCCCGACCGTAATAATAACAGTCCCCGAGCGCCGTCATTCCAGCGGGCGCGTTCAGCTCGGCGGCCTTGCGGATCCAACTTACCCCTTCTTCTTCGTCTTGCTCGACGCCGACGCCGTCGAGGTAACAATTTCCCAAGCTAACCATCGCGCTCACAAACTCGCGCTCGGCGGCCTTGCGGAACCAGCGAACCGCTTCCGCCTCGTTCTTCTCGACGCCAAAACCGTTTAGGTAAGCGACGCCCATCCCAAAAACCCCCTCTTCGTTCTCCAGCTCGGCGGCCTTGCGGAACCATTTCAGGGCTTCGCCGTTATCTTGTTCGACGCCAATCCCCTCTAAATACGCGACGCCCATCGCGGCAAATCCCGACGCGGCCTCCATTTCGACGGCCTTGCGGAACCATTTCAGGGCTTCGTCGTTATCTTTTTCGACGCCGAAACCGTTGTAATAATTCCAACCGACGACAACGTTCGCGCCGGCCATTCCCAATTCGGCGGCCTCTCGTATTCGACGCGTCCCTTCGTCAAAATCGCGCTCGACGCCCAAACCGTTAAGGTAACAAGCGCCCAAACAAGCCGAGGCCAACGCGACGCCCTCTTTTTCCGCTTTTCGGTAACAGTCGACCGCGGCGGCGTAGTCAATCTCGACGCCCCAACCGTTGCGATAACAGTTCCCCAGATAGTACATCGCTACCGGGTCTTCTTCCGCGCGTTCCTTAAAGCCTTCGAAGGCGGCCTTCAAGTACTTTTGCGCCAATTTTTCATTCTTCGCGACGGCGCGCCCCTGTTTGTAACACATCCCGACGACCCACGCGCCTAACGGGTCTCCTTCTTCCGCCGCCTCGAGTCCCAAATCGAACGCCAACGCCGCGTCCGGCGCAATTCCCGGACGACCGCTGAACAACACGTTGGCCAGCAAGCCTTGCGCGTCGACCGAGCCGAGTTCCTCCGCTTGCGTCAAGTATTCGACGCCGCGCTCGTAATCGAATCGACGCCCGTCGATCCCGCAAATCCAGCCCAGTCCGCGCCGGCAAAGCCGTTCCGCTTCGCTCTTATTCGCCGCTTTCTCGACCGTCGCGACCGCGGCGGTATCCGCGTCTTGCGCCCAAGCGTTCGTTTCGTTCAACGTCGCGACGCCGCCGAGAGCCGCCGCCAAAAGAGCCGTCGCCGTCGAACGACGCCAAGTTTTATTCCATTTTTTCATCGTTATTTTACCCTTATATTTATTGCCGATATTTATTATCGCGT
>JAFTUJ010000029.1 GCA_017466305.1 Thermoguttaceae bacterium | reverse complement strand
GTGATGATGAACCTCGGGCTGAAGCTCGACGACGTTCGCGAAGAAATTTTGACGACGCTCGGCGAAGCGTCCGAAAGCGGCGATCTCGACGATCGCGGCGGTTTTAACGGCGGCGCCGCGTCCTCCGACGATTCGTCCGCCTCCGCCGGCTCCGGTTCGACCGGTTCGGAACGCTCGTCCTCGACCGGCGACGCGACGGCCCGCCCCGGCAAGTCGAAGACGCCGGCGCTCGACTCGTTCGGTCGCGACTTGACGGAACTCGCGCGCCAAAAGAAACTTGACCCGGTAATCGGTCGCGAAGCGGAAATCGAACGCGCGATGCAAATTTTAAGTCGCCGAACGAAAAACAATCCGGTTCTCCTCGGCGAAGCGGGCGTCGGCAAGACGGCGATCGTCGAAGGGTTCGCGCAACGCGTCGTCGACGGAAACGTCCCGGAAATCTTGATGGACAAGCGCGTCGTCGTCCTCGACTTGGCGATGATGGTCGCCGGGACGAAGTACCGCGGTCAATTCGAAGAGCGCATTAAAGCGTTGATGAACGAAGTGCGTCGCACCAAGAACACGATTCTCTTCATCGACGAAATGCACACGCTCGTCGGGGCCGGCGGGGCCGAAGGCGCCATCGACGCGGCGAACGTCCTGAAACCTGCGCTCTCGCGCGGCGAAATCCAATGCATCGGCGCGACGACGTTCGACGAGTACCGCAAGTACATCGAAAAAGACAACGCGCTCGAACGCCGCTTCCAAACGGTCGTCGTCAACCCGACGTCGGCGCAGGAGACGGTCGAAATCCTCAAAGGCTTGCGCGAGCGTTACGAAAACCACCACCGCGTTACAATTACCGACGAAGCGCTCGAAACCGCCGTCGAATTGTCGGAACGTTACATTTCGGCCCGCTGCCTCCCGGACAAAGCGATCGACGTGATCGACGAAGCCGGCGCCCGCGTCCGCCTCAAGACGATGACGCGTCCGCCCGACTTGCACGAACTCGACCGCCGCTCGGAAGACCTGCAAAAGCAAAAAGACCGCGCGGTCGCCGACCAAGATTTCGAACAAGCGGCGCTCCTTCGCGACCAAATCGACCAAATCCGCAAGGAAAAGGACGAACTGCAGAAGGAATGGCGCGACAAACTCCAAGAAACGAACGGCGTCGTCGACGCGACGGTCGTTTCGGAGGTCGTTTCGCTCATCACCGGCGTTCCGCTGACTCGCTTGACGACGGAAGACTCGAAGCGTCTCGTTCAAATGGAAGACGAACTGCACCGTCGCGTCGTCAGCCAACACGAGGCGATCGAAGCGATTTCGAAAGCGGTTCGACGCAGCCGCAGCGGCGTTCAAGACCCGAAACGCCCGATCGGCTCCTTCATTTTCGCGGGCCCGACCGGCGTCGGTAAGACGTTGCTCGCCAAAGCGTTGGCCGAGTTCATGTTCGGCAACGAAGACGCGCTCGTTTCGATCGACATGAGCGAGTATATGGAGAAGTACAACGTCAGCCGTTTGGTCGGCGCGCCTCCCGGATACGTCGGACACGACGAGGGCGGCCAGTTGACCGAAAAGATTCGCCGCCGTCCGTACTCGGTCGTTTTGCTCGACGAAATCGAAAAAGCGCACCCGGACGTTTTCAACATCCTCCTGCAGGTGTTGGAAGAAGGCCGGTTGACCGACAGTTTCGGTCGCGTCGTCGACTTCCGCAACACGATCCTGATCATGACGACGAACGCGGGCGCCGAAGCGATCAAAAACGAGTCGGCGTTCGGGTTCCAACGCCCGGACAACGACGCGTCGTACGCCAACATGAAACAGCGCGTTACCGACGAAATCGAGCGCGTTTTCCGTCCGGAATTCATCAACCGTTTCAACGACATTATCGTTTTCCGCCACCTGAACGAAGCGGACTTGAACGCCGTCGTCGATATGGAGTTGAAGAAACTTCGCGGTCGTTTGGCGGAGAAAAACCTGCGCCTCCTCCTTTCGGACGAAGCGAAAGAACTCCTCGTCAAACGCGGGAGCAACTTCGATTACGGCGCGCGCCCGTTGCGTCGAGCGATCGAGTCGCACCTCGAAGACCCGTTGTCGGAAGAACTCCTTCGCGGCGCCTTCGACGAAGCGGACGTTATCGTCGTCGACGTTAAAGAAGACGAAGCGCAAGCCGACGCGCCGGAAACGGAAAAACGCAAACGGCTTACGTTCGAGGCGAAAAAGCTCGCCGACCTGACGCCGGAACAGCTCGAATCGGACGCGATTAAGAATTATTGCGTCAAGAAGGAAGCCGAGTCGAAAGCCGACGCGGAAGCGCCCGCTTCGACCGCCGAAACTTCCGCCGACGAGAAAGCCGACGACGCGAAATAATCGCTTCCGCCGTTAAAATCGTTCGCGTCGAACCGCTTTTCGCCGTTCGACGCGTTTCTTCTAATCGACGAAAACGCCGCCGCCGAGTTTCGACTCGACGACGGCGTTTCGTTATTTCTTGCCTAGTCTCTCCGTTTTAACGTTTGCGTTAACGTTGCGAACGCGGCCCGGCGGCGAGTTCGTCGCGGTTCAGCAGCTCGAAGTCGTTCGCGTCGCGATTCCGGAACTTCGGCTCGACCCAGCGCGACTTCGCGTCGTGTCCCGTCGCCTTGCGGTACTCGTCGAACGTTAAACTTTGCGGATTTTTCGCGTCGTACCAGAAGAATTTCTCCCCTTCCTCGCGCGGCAAAACGCTTTCGTCCGGCGCCCAATAAACGTTGTCGTCGATTCGGTGTTCGCCGATTCGGTTATGATAGAACCAAACGAAGTGTTGAACCGTTCCGCAGAAAACGT
>JAFTUJ010000249.1 GCA_017466305.1 Thermoguttaceae bacterium | reverse complement strand
TCGGCGCCTTCCGGGATTCGGAAGATTTCGCGAAGGTTTGTCGTAAAATTGGGCGACATTCCGTAACGCCGCCAGTTCCAGAAGAATTTGCGGACGTCCTCGTCGTTCGGACCGCGCCCGGCGAGCTGTTCGAGCGCCTTATCGTAAACGGTAACAACGGTTTGGCCGACGACCGGGCGCCCTTCGAGGTCGGTCAAGCGGACTTCGATTTTCGTTTTTTCGCCCGGCGCGACCGTCGCTTTCGACGGAAGAACTTCGACGTTCAAGACGCGGCTTTCCGGCGGAACGACGATTTCGCGCGACACGCTGTAAAACTCGCCGTTCGAGACGGTTCCGGCTTCGACGAAGAAGTTCGGCATGTCGCGTTTTTCGATTTTAACGTCGACGCAAGCCGTTCCGTTTTCGAGTTTTACGATTCGCGGTTTCGTCGGCGCGAGCCCGTGTTCCGGACGTTCGAAGAGAAGAACCGTCGCGTCGGGGCGGTCGGACGCGATTTGGAGACGCGCCGTTTCGCCGACTTTAAATTCCGATTTTTCAAGCGTTAGTTCAAGGTCGCCGAAGCGGAACGCGCTTTCTCCGCCCTCTTTCTTCGCGTCGGCTTTCGCTTCGGCGCTTCGCGACGTCGCGCCGACGGTCAAGAGAACGCCACCTTCGCGACGCAACCCTTGCGGCGTCTCGACTTCGCAAGAGAGTCGGTATTGACCGGGCTCCGCGGCGGAGAGCGAAAGGGTTCCGAAACCGTCGGCGTTCGTCGCGACGCGCTTCGAGAAAACTTCCGTTTCGACCGGTTGCAACGCGTTTAACTCGTTATTCGAGGCAGTTTGCGGACGGTCGTTTTCCGTCGGGCGCCACTCGATTTTGAAGAGGCGAACGGTCGCTTCGCCGACGACCGGTTTGCCGTCGACGCGGCGCGTTTGGAACGACGCGTCGATTTGGGACGCGGCGTCGTAAAAACCGCGATTCGTCCAAACGCAAACCTTGAACGGGTCGCGAGTTGCGTAAACGGAGCCGGTTCCGACGATCGTTCGACGCGAACGGTCGACGACTTCAGCCGTAATCTCGTAACGCTGGTCGTCGTTCGGGAAAAGCTCCTTCGCAAACGACGTGTCGATAACGATTTGCGCTTTGCCGTCGGCGTCGAGCTTCGCCGTTCCGTCGAGAACGACCTCCGGAACGCCGCCCGAGCGCGGGAACCAAGTCGGAACCGGACGGCGCCAACCCCAAGTCGACCAACCGGGGTACCACGCGGCGTCGCAGTGAAGCCAACCGTAACCGGGGCCGTAAAACCAATCCCAAGGCAAAACCGGGTACCAAGTTTCATCGTGTCGCGTTCGCGTAACCTTATACGAAACTTCGCCTTCAGTAACGGGCGCGCCGAAAAGATACTTCGCGGAAATCGTCGCTTCAATCTTGTCGCCGAGCGTAATCGGCTCGGCCGGCGCGTCGACGGCGACCTCGAATTCCGGTTTGCGGTACTCTTCGAGACGGAAGGAACCGCCGCCGTACCAGTAGCGGTCGTTCGTCGCGCGAATATGAACGCCGTAAACGCCGAGCTGAGCGTCTTTAGGGAGTTCGAACGAACCGGCGAACGCGCCGAAATCGTCCAAAACGACCGTTTCCGTTTTCACTTCGTCGCCGCGCGGGGACGTAATCGAGTACTTAACTTCTTTGCCGGCCCAAAGATGCGTTTCCGGCAAGTCGTATTTCGCCGTCCCGAGCCAAAACTTGAACTCGGCCTTTTGACCGGGGCGGTAAAGCGGGCGGTCGGAGACGAAATAGGCGCGGGCTTGTTCGTTCGCTTCGTCGTTCGTAAAGTTTTGAGCGCGGCGCAGTTGCGCGTCGAGGCGTTGCGTCGCAAGGTAAGCGAAACGCTCCGGTTCGCCCGGATTCGCGGAAGGGACGATCGTAAAGACCGTGTAATAACGTCTTCCGTCGTTGTTTTCGACGTTGAAACCGGGGATTTGGTCGACGACGAACGAACCGTTCGCGTCCGTTTTGACCTTTTCGGAGCGAGCGGCGCGCGTTCGGCGGTTTCCGTTGCGGTTCCAACTCGTTTCGACGACGAAAAGCTCGGCTTCGACGTTCGCGAGCGGGGCGCCGGTCAGCGCGTCGGCGACGTAAAAGTATTCGCCGTCGGCGGTTGAGCGCGAAACGATCGCGGCGTCCGGCTTCCAAAAGAACGCGGACGTCGTTTCGGCGGTCTTTTCGGAATTTTTCGCGGTCGCTTCGACGTAAAACAAACCGCCGCGAGAGATCGGAAGAGCGACGTCGTGTCGACGGTTGAAATGTCCCGGCTCCGGTTCGATTTCGACCGTTCGGCGCGCGACTTCGGGTCCGAGGTATTTTTCGGCGATTTTGGCGACGCCTTGCCGTTGAATGAAAAATTCGATTTGCGGCGAGAATAAGTCGTTTTTAGCGTTAGGGTTGGAGTTCGCGACTTGACGGAATTCGTCGAGAAGTTTCGTCGCGTCGATTTCCCGAACGACGAACTCGACCGCGTCGGCGTTGCGGGCGACGTAAGAAACGACCGTTTCGGCGCCGTTGATTTT
>JAFTUJ010000248.1 GCA_017466305.1 Thermoguttaceae bacterium | reverse complement strand
CGGGCGGTCGGCGGCGGAAGTCGACGCGGCCCGCGATTATTTGATTCGAACCGCGTCGACCGACGGACGGCTTGCGCTTGGAAAAAATCTTATCCTTGTCGAACGGGCCCTCGCCGACGCGTTGGCAAGCGGCGACGTCAAGAACGCGCTCGCGGCGTTGCGTCAACAGGCGGAAGTCTTGCGGTTATGCGACTTCGCCAACGCCGATTCGGCGGCGCGGAGCGAAGCGTCGGAGCGCGAGGAAATCGTTCGCGGCTATTTGGAGTCGACCGGGCTCTTTCGGCGGGGGCTCAAGCTCGAAGAGTTGGCGCGGTTGACGGCGCAGTACGTCGTCGACCGGATTTTGCCGGAAGAAACGAGAAAAGACGCGGCGGAAGAGACGGAAAGAACGGCGGAAAGCGACGACGGCGACGATGGAGGGGAACGAACGACGGACGAGCGCGACGGCGGGCGATAAGGGGGCCGCCGCTTACGAACGGCAAAAACGGCGCGCCGCCGAACGGTCGCGGCGAACGTCGTTGGCCGGTCGGGAAATCGCGCCCCTTCCGCCGATTTTCAACGCTCGCCGACGCGCCGCCTGCAAGTACGACCTCGCGCTTTTCCTTCGGACGTATTTGCCGAAGAAGTTTAAGAAGTCGTTTAGTCGCAACCACCTGCGTTATATTCGGACGCTTCAAGACGCGATACTTAACGGCGGTTTGCGGGCGATCGCAATGCCGCGCGGCGCCGGGAAGACGACGATCATTAAAGGCGCGGTCGTTTGGGCGATCCTTTACGGTTGGCACAAGTACGTTCTCGTCGTTTCGGCGACGAAAACGGAGGCGACGGAACTCCTCGCCGACGTCAAAAAGTCGTTCGTTTCGGAGCGGATTCGCGAAGACTTCCCGGAAGTCGCCGTTCCGCTCGCGCGACTCGGCGGCTCGGCGTTGCTTGCTCGCGGACAACTCTTCGAAGGGGAGGCGACCGGAATCGTTTGGCAGACGGACAAAATCAAAACGCCGACGATTCCCGGTTCCGCCGCGAGCGCCGCGACGATTCGAGCGGTCGGGATTAACGGCGCGATTCGCGGCGCGTCGACCGACGGCGTCGACGGGGAGACGGCCCGGCCTTCGCTCGTCGTTTGCGACGACTTGCAAAAGATCGAGGACGCGAAGAATCCGGAGCGCGTCAAGAAGATTTGCGACAAAATCGAGCGCGATATTATCGGGCTCGCGGCGGACGGCGACTCGATGACGGTCGTAATGGTTTGCACATGCATCGAGCCGGACGACGTTTCCGCGATTTATTTGAGTCCGGAAACGCGGCCGCAATGGAACGGCTTGCGCTTCAAGATGGTCGAGCGGTTTCCCGACCGGCTCGACGACCTTTGGCTGCGCGAGTACGCGTCGCGGCGCCGCAAGAGCGCGAAGGAGGCGAACGCCTTTTACGCCGAACATCGGGAGGCGATGGACGCGGGCGCCGTCGTCGATTGGCCGGAAAATTACGACCGGAAAAAAGAAGCGTCGCGGTTGCAGCGGGCGATGAATTACTTGATCGACGACGAAGCGTCCTTTTGGTCGGAGCGACAAAACGAACCGCGAACGCCGGAGACGGCGTCGCTCGTTTGCGACGCGCGGACGATTCGGTCGCGAACGAACGGGCTCGAACGGTTCCAAGTTCCGAACGACGCGACGACGCTCACCGCGTTTATCGACGTTCACGCCGACGTCCTATATTACGCCGTTTGCGCGTTTAAGGACGACCGAACCTGTTTCGTCGTCGATTACGGCGCCTTTCCGGAACAGCGCGAAGAGTACTTTTTCAAAGGGCGGAGCGGAAACGCGACGCTCAAGCAAACGTTCGCGTTCGCGGACGTCGACGGCGGAATCCAAGAGGGCGTTTTCTCCTTGATTCATCAGATTTTAGGGGAAACTTGGACGTCGGTTTCGGGACACGTCCTGTCGATTTCGCGGCTGATGGTCGACGTCGGTTATCGACGCGACCCGGTCGAAAGCGCGATTCGCCGCGTCGGCGTTCCGGTCGTCAGTCCGGCGAAGGGGCGGGCGATCGGCGCGGCGCGCAAGCCGATGAGCGAGTGGACGCCGAAGCCGGGCGCGAAGGTGGGGACCCGCTGGATCGCGGAGCCGACGCCGGGGCGCGCGTTCAAGACGATCACGACGGACGTTAATTTTTTCAAGTCGGAAGTTCACGCGGCGTTCGCGGCGCCGGTCGGCTCGGTCGCGGGCGCGTCCCTTTGGGGGAGCGTCGGGGAGCGGCATCGGATGTTCGCCGATCACTGCTGCGCGGAGCGTTGCCAGCTGGTGAAGGCGGCCGGAAACGAAGTCGCCGAATGGACGGCGATTCCGGGGCGCGACAACCACCTTTTCGACTGCGTCGTCGGCTGTTTCGCGGGCGCCGCCGTTCAAGGGTTGCGCAAGCCGGGCGAACGTCCGACGCGGCGCCGGGAGGAAGAAGACGAATGAGCGGAAACAACGGAAACAACGGAAACGGCGGAAACGGCGGAAGTTGCGCGACTTGGCGAGCGGCGCGGCTCCGCTTCCTTTACGACGAGATAACGCGGCTCTCGAACGCGCTTTCGGAGGCGGGCGCGACGGCGTCGATTACGGTCGACGGCGTTTCGACGACGTTCGACCGCGCCGGAACGCTCGCGACGATTAAGGAATATCGACGGGAAATCGCGGCGCTTGAAGGGCGGTCGAGTTCCTTGAAAACGCGGGCCTTGGCGATGAGCAAGCGGAAGAAACGGAAGAAGACGACGGCGGCGACGGCGCGAACGACGGGGAACGAACGCGGCGCCTTCGCGGCGGTCGAGCGACCGACGACGCGGCTCGGATACGACGCGCTTTCGGAACGGGGAATGGCGCGACCGCTCGTCGTTTCGGCGCGAACGGAAGACAAAGAACTGACGCGGCGCGACCGGTTGGCGTTGTCGTCGAGCGCTCGGGAGTTGGCGCGCAACTTCGCGCTTTTCGGGTTCGCGCTCCGTCAACATTTATGTTTCGTCTCGAACTTCCGGTTCGCTTGCGCGTCGGGCGACCGAACGCTCGACGAAGCGGTCGAGCGGGAGTTCGGCGCTTGGGCGCGCGAGCCGGAGCGTTGCCATTTCTCGAAGCGACACGACTTTTGGACGCTTTTGCGACTGATTGAAACGCATCGGGTTCGGGACGGCGACGTCGGGGCGCTCCGCGTCGACGACGGGGAAACGCAGGCGATTCAGTTGATCGAAGGCGACCGAATCCGCGACGAAGACGCGCCCTCGGCGACGCAAGAGCTGAAGCACGGCGTTCGCGTCGGGCAGCGCGGCGAAAACCTCGCGTACAAGATTTACCGTCGAACGCCGGAGGAAAACGGGTACGCGTTCGAGCGTTGGATTTCGGCGCGCAAGATGGACTTGATCGGCTATTTCGACGCGCACGACCAAGTCCGCGGCGTTTCGCCGTTGCCGTCCGGGGTTCGCGAATATTGGCATTTGTACGAGTGTTTCGACCTCGCGCTGATCAAGATGAAGAGCGAAATGACGATCGGCCTCATCGTCAACCGCGACAAGTCGGACGACGGGTTCGGAACGGACGCGGAGCGGGCGGCGCGGGCCGAAAACGCGTTCGACCCTCGCGCCGCGTCGGAGAAATACGGCGACGGGCTGATGCTTTTCGACTTGGGGCTCAACGAGAAAGCGTCGGTTTTTCACGACGGAACGCCGTCGCAGAACTTCCAGTCGTTCGTCGAGTCGACGACGCGGCTGGCGCTGGCCGCGCTCGACGTTCCTTATTCGTTTTACGACGGTTCGTCGACGAACTTTTACGGAAGTCGCGGCGAGCTGAACCATTACGTCGAGCGTT
>JAFTUJ010000247.1 GCA_017466305.1 Thermoguttaceae bacterium | reverse complement strand
TCTTTCGGAAACGCCGCCGCATCGGTTTGCGTTAACCGATTTTGGACGTTGGATTTTAGCGCCTGCGCAAACGTCGTCGGCGCTCGACGCGAAGACGCGGGAACTGGCCGGCGAGATTAAAGCGACCGTCGTCGAAGGAGAACCGCAAGAAGCGAGCGGCGAGAACCGCGCGTCGACGCTTTGAGCCCGGCGGCGGGAGTCGGCGGAAGTCGGCGGAAGTCGGCGGAAGTCGGCGGGAGTCGGCGGGAACCGCTTGAAATTTGACGCGTTTTTTTAGAAGACGAGACTAATATGAAAGAGAAACGGGGCGAACCGAGTCGCGTCGTCGAAACGCCGACGCTTGAGCTTGCCGCGTCGCCGGATTTGAAGGCGTTGACGATTCGCGCGCCTTGGGCTTGGGCGATCGCGCAAGGTTGGAAGCGGGTTGAAAATCGATCTTGGGCGACGCGGTTTCGGGGGCGAATCGCGATTCACGCCGCCGTTTCGAAGGAGTCGGACGCCGACGCGGCCGCGACGTTCGCCGCGTTGGGGCTCGAACCGCCGTCGGAGTTCGTTCGCGGGGCGATTATCGGAACGGTCGAGCTGGTCGATATTTTGCCGCTCGACGAGTTTTTGCGGCGGTTCGGCGACGACCGATTCGACCGCGAGTTCGCGCTTGGGCCGCTTTGTTGGGTTTTGCGGGAGCCGCGTCTTTGCGTTCCGACGCCTTGTTCGGGCAATTTTCAACTTTGGAACGTCGCGCGGCGTTTGGAGCTCGACCGCGAGCGGGCCGAACGGCGAAAGAGCGCGGCGAACGGGCGATAGCGCGGGCGGCGAACGTCGTCGAGCGGCAAGCGTCGTCGAGCGGCAAGCGTCGTCGGGCGGCAAACGTCGTCGAGCGGCGGCGAACGAGCGTTAAACGGCGGCGAGTTTGCGGATTAACGCGACTTTAAGGGGCGGTTTTAAGAACGAGCGCGGAGCGAAACCGCGCGTTTTGACGGAAAGCGGGCGGCGCGTTGGAATATTCGACTCAAAATCTCGAACTGATCTGTTTTAGAAACGGCGCGCCGTCGGTCGCCTTCTTTTTGCGCAAAAATCGACCGACGACGATAGGCCGCGCGTTCGAAAACGCCGTCGTCTTGAACGACGACCGATGCAGTCGCTTTCACGCGACGATTGAATTTCGGGACGAACGTTGGTTTTTGCGCGATTTAAAGAGCCGCAACGGAACGACGGTCGACGGAAGAGCGGTCGACGGCGAAGCGGAAATCTTGATCGGTTCCAAAATTCAAATTGGGCGCGAAACGCTCCTCGTCGAAGCGGCGCGAACGTTCGAGGCGAGCGGCGAGCGGCGGGACGCTCCGTCGGAAATTCTCTCGACGCAAAATTTCTTCGACCGCCAAAACGAGCTGACCGCTTATTTGAGCCGCGAGCGAACGGAAAATCGCCGGTTGCGGAGCCTGCTTGGGCAAAATATCGAGATGATCGGCGTTTCGGACGCGATTCGAGCGGTCGAGACGGCGGTCGAACGGGCGGCGCGGTCGAAGGCGACCGTCCTTATCCGCGGCGAGAGCGGCGTCGGGACGGAGTTGGTCGCGCGGGCGGCGCACGAGAAGAGTTCGCGGCGGTTCGGCCCGATGATCTGTTTGAATTGCGCGGCGTTTTCCGAAAGTCTTTTGACGAGCGAACTCTTCGGACACGAGAAGGGCGCGTTCACCGGCGCGAGCGAAACGAAGATCGGCAAGTTTGAGGCGGCGGACGGCGGAACGATTTTCCTCGACGAGATCGCGGAAATGAATCCGGCGTTGCAAGCCGCGTTTTTGCGCGTTTTAGAGGGCGCGACGTTCGAGCGGGTCGGCGGAAACAAGCCGATTTCGGTCGACGTTCGGGTCGTCGCGGCGACGAATCGCAACTTGGAGGAGGAGGTCGCCGCCGGTCGTTTTCGTCGCGATTTATATTTTCGGTTGCGCGTTTTGGAAATCGTCGTGCCGCCGTTGCGCGAACGAGCGGGCGACGTCGACGCGTTGGCCGATCATTTTCTTGAAAAATTTTCGCGGGAGACCGGGCGGCGTTATCTCGGTTTTTCGCCGGAGGCCCGAGCGACGCTCAACGCTTATCCTTGGCCGGGAAACGTTCGCGAGTTGAAGAATATCGTCGAGCGCGCCGTCCTGATGGGGAATCCGCCGACGGTCGAGAAGGCCGACTTGCTGACGTCGGCGCTTGGCGTCGTCGAATCGCCGGTCGTTTGCGACTGCCAAAAACGGGGCGTCGCGCCGGAAAACGCGCCGTTCGAGCCCGTTTCGTTGAAAGAAATGGAGCGAAAACTTGTTTTTGAAACGCTAAAACATTTCTCGTGGAACAAAAGCCGCGCCGCGAAGTCGCTGGGCGTCGAACGAACGACGCTCGACCGCAAAATCGCCGCTTACTCGTTGACTAAAGATTCTGAATAATTGTTAACGTGCGATTTTCGACGCGCCGACAAGAAATCAAACG
Organism: Thermoguttaceae bacterium; assembly: GCA_017466305.1. GTDB lineage: Bacteria > Planctomycetota > Planctomycetia > Pirellulales > Thermoguttaceae > RUG369. The sequence continues at coordinate 13,155 of JAFTUJ010000247.1, read as the reverse complement.
TCGGCGCGTCGCGTTCCGCCGAGCTTTTCTTGAAATTTCGAGCGAAAAATGATAACGGCGAAATTTAAAACGGCGCGCGCGGAAAATCTTTTTGTCGTTTCTTTTGGCGAAGTATTAATTTTTTCGGCGAAAAATTTATCTTTCCGCATTTTTTTCACGATTATAGGAGTTAGGATACTTTCGAGAGAGAAACTCGAAAATTTTAACGCGAGGAATGCGGATGAGACTCCAAGGATGGAAAACGGCCGCGGCGGGCGCTCTTTTTTGCTCGCTCGGTTGGGGCGCGGCGGACGCTTCTTTCGGCGCCGACGGTTTCGCCGGTTGGAACGCGGGCGAAGGAACGTCGCTCGTTTTGTCGACCGAAGAAGCCGAAAACGACGAATTAAGCGGCGAAATTAACGAAGTTAAGAACGACGACGAGAACGACGACGAGAGCGACGCGGACGACGTAAACGAAGCGAACGGCGTCGTTTCGGGCGATTTCTCCGCTTTTGCGGGCGGGATAAGCGGCGACGATTTCAACGCGTTGGCGGACGAAACGGAGGCGCTCCGAGCCGAGTTGGCGGCGTTGCGCGAAGAAACGGCGGCGCTCAAAGTCGATTTTGAAGCCGCGAAGGCGAAGGAAGCGGAACCGGCGCCGAAAAAAGCCGATCCGAACGCTCCGTTCAACTTGCGTTTTAGCGGTCGAGCGATCGCCGACGTGTCGTTGACCTCCGCCGACGCCGATTTTAAGGATTTTTACGGCGAAACGTCGAACACTTGGCGGTTGCGCGACGTTTGCTTGACGATGCGCGGCTCCGGATACGGCAATCTTGAATATATATTTTGCCTCGCCGTCGCCGAAAAGGTGAAGATTTACGACTTCTACCTCCGTTGCAACGACACGCGTTACTTCGGCGACGTCCGAATCGGTCAGTTTCACGTCGAGTCGGGGATCGACTCGATGACGATTCTATACGACACGCCCTACGCGGTTTGCGACGAAGACGCGCAAATCTTCCGTTTAGGGCGCCGTTTCGGGATCGGTTCGACGCGGCATACCGCCGACGAACGCGTTCGACTTTTTACCGGCGCTTTCATCCCGAAGTCGTTTAATACGGAACCTTACGGGACGTTCGACGACAATCCGGGGTTGGTGTTGAACGCGCGGCTTTCCGGAACGCCGATTTACGAGGAAGGCGAAGACGGTCTTTTGAACGAGCTGGCGCATCTCGGCGGAAGTTATTACTGGGTCGCGCCGGGCGCCGACGATTCGACGCAACGTTTTCGAACGCGCGGACTCGGCGGAAGTTTTTCCGCGCCGTATTTCCTCGACGGAACGATTTCGCTCGCCGATCGTTCGTATTCCGTTGCGGAAATCGAAACGGCTTGGCAACGCAAAGGGTTCGCGACGACGGCGGACGCGTTCCTCAAGTCGGTCGAAGACGGCGGGAACGCCTATGGCGCGACCGTCGGATCGCGTTGGATGTTGACGCCCGGTTGCGCTTGGGGGTATTCGAAGGATATGGGGCGTTTTTCCAGCCCGAAAATCGCCGAAGACGCCCGCTTTGTTAATACGAAAGACCGCGTCGTCGCCGGAAACTGGGGAGCTTGGGAGCTTTTGGGAAAATGGAGCTGGACGGAAGCGAACAGTTTGCGCGAAGCCGCGGGCGCGACGTACGGAACGGTCAACCGCTTAACGACCGGTTTCAACTGGTATTGGAACGAGAAAACGATGTGGACGCTGAACTGGGAACGCGCTTTCATCGACGCGCAACGGGGCGGCGAAGCGGTCGACGCGACGCACGACACGTTGATTCTGCAAGCGGCCGTTAAATTTTAACGTTTTTACTTAACCGGCGTATTTTAACGCGGTTGTTAACGTCGAACTTTCCGGTTCGACGTTTTTTTGTCGACGTTGCGAAAAATTTTAATGTTTTTAGCGGTTGAGATGATCGGGACGGTCGAAGTGATCGGGTGGATCGAAGCGGTCGGCGCGGTCGACGCGGTCGCGACGCCCTCTTTGACGAAATGGAGCGGCTCCGGTATAATGAAGGAGAAAGAGGCGCCGGAACAAAACGGCGGGTTGCGGCGTTTGAGCAAAAAACGTAAACCGCGAAAATTGGGCGGAGGATAAGGAAAATGACGACGGCGGACGAGAAAAAAACGGACGCGGCGGAAACGTCGACGGTTCAAAATAACGAGAACGACGCAAACGGTAAAGGCGATGCAAGCGATAAAGGCGGCGTAAACAGTAAGGACGATGCAAGCGGTAAAGGCGTTGTAAACAGTAAAGGCGATGCAAATGATAAAGACTGCGTAAACTGCGAGGATTGCGCAAGCCGCGAAGGGAACGAAACGAAAAAACGTCGCGATTCGAAGCGGCGCGGCTTTCTTGCGGCGGGCTTCGGCGCGGTCGCGCTTTTCGCCGTCGTCGCGTTTTTCATCGGAGGCGCCGCGCCGGAACCGCCGACCGAGTTCGCCGCGCTCGACCGAGCGCCGACGATTTATCCCGATTATTGCGACGTAACGATTCCGCCGAACGTCGCGCCGCTGAACTTCGACGTTCAAGAAAACGCCGAAGAAATTTTGACGCGCGTTTTTGAAGACGGCGCCGAACGTCCCGTCGCGACCTTTTCCGGAAAGGAAATTCGCTTTTCGCAACGGAAATGGCGCCGCTTGCTCGAACGAAACGTCGGCAAGACGTTGCGTTTCGAAACGTTCGCGCTTAACGTCGTCGGGGACTCGGCGAACGGCGAAAAATCGGCAAGCGTCGGCGACTCGGCGAACGGCGAAAAATCGGTAAGCGTCGGCGACTCGGCGAACGGCGAAAAACCGGCAAGCGTCGGCGACTCGGCGAACGGCGAAAAATCGGCGAACGGCGGCAAATGGGTAAAATACGCCGATTGGGAAATGCGCGTTGCGCCCGATTCGATCGATCCTTGGGTTTCGTATCGTCTCGTTTTTCCCGGTTACGAGTATTATTCCGATCTCGCGCTTTGGAGTCGGTCGCTCGAAACGTTCGAGGAACGCCCGATTATCCGCGCGCGCCTCGTCGCCGAACGGACTTGCGTCAACTGTCATACGTTCCAAGCGGGCCGAACCGATTCGTTCCTCTTTCATTTGCGTTTCAAAAAAGGCGGAACGGTCGTCGTCGACCGCGGCGCCGTTAAGAAAGTCGACCTGAACGCCGAAGGGCTCGACGCCGGGTGCGCGTACGCGGCTTGGCGTCCGAACTCGCCGCACGTCGCGTTTTCGTCGAATCAAACGTCGCAGATTTTTCATAGTCGCGACAAAAACCGGATTAACGTGTTGGATTCTTTCTCCGATTTGCTCCTTTACGACGTCGAGAAAAACGAATTGACGCCGATTTTACCGAGCGACGACGACTATTTGCCGACGTATCCGACTTGGTCGCCGGACGGGAAAACGCTTTATTACTGTTGCGCGAAGGCGCCCGACTTCAAAACGCCGCGTCAACCGGTCGCGGCGCGCAAAGACGAGGTTCCGTTTGTGCAAGACGAATTTCAGTACGATATTATGAAGGTCGCTTTCGACGAGAAAACGGGAAAATTCGGCGCGCCGGAACTTGTTTTCAACGCCGTCGCGCTCGACAAAAGCGCCGCGTTTCCTCGCGTTTCGCCGGACGGAAAGTCGCTGATGTTCACCTTGGCGCGGCGCGGTTGCTTCCCGATTTGGTTCCGAGACGCCGACCTTTGGACGCTCGACTTGGCGACCGGCGAAGCGCGGGCGCTCGACGAAGTGAATTCGCCGACCGAGCCGGACAGTTGGCATTCTTGGAGTTCGAACGGGCGTTGGTTCGTTTTCAGTTCGCGGCGCGACGACGGCTCGCACACGCGGCTTTACTTTGCGCATATTGGCGAAAATGGGGAAGTTTCGAAGCCGTTTATGTTGCCGCAACGCGACCCGGCGAAAACGTTAAACGCGACAAAATCGTTCAACGTTCCGGAATTTACCGTCGAACCGGTCCAAATTTCGGAGCGCGAATTGCTGCAAAAAGCGAAAATCGACGCGCCGGAAAAGGCGACGCTCCGCTTGCGTTGAAGCGAGAAGGGACGAGCGGTCGGAACGGTCGTCCGACGGCGGCGAACCGAGCGACCCGACGTTAACACGCGTTGATTGGGTAAAATAGAAAACGCTCCGGGAAAGCTCGGAGCGTTTTTTGCGTTTGGCGGCGGGCGCGTTGCGGCGAAACTGGACTAACGGAGGGAGCCGCGACGGAAATAAACGTTGATAACGCGGAGTTGGCGGGGGCGGAACTCGACGTCGAACGCGGAACCGGTCGGCGATTCGAGCGATTTATCGGTTTGTTCGCCGTTAAAATCGACAAACTCGACGCGCTCGATCGGAAGGGACGCTTTTAACGTCGTCGTCGTTTTCGCGCCGACCGTTTCGAGCGCCGTCAATCGGACGCCGACGAAGTCGCCGGACGCGTCCAAAATCGAGCGCCGCTCTAAAATTTGAACGTTGCCGGCGCTCGACGCGAACGGCGTCGCCGCGATTCGTTTCGGCGAAGGAACGTCGGCGAGCGCGAAGGGCGGGACGTCGGCGAACTCAAGCGCGGCGCGATGCGGGCGTTCGAGGTCGACGCCGACGCCGAAACGGAAACGGCGCCGCGTTTCTCCCGCCGGAATCAAGACGGCGTCGAGCCGCGTGTCGCCGGCGCGTTTAAAATAGGGAAGCCCGGCGGACAATACCGTTATTCCGATATTTTCCTCGCTCCGAACGTCGACGCATTCCGGCGCTTGCAGATAGTCGCGGCCCGTCCAAATGAGCGTCGCGCCGACGCCGCCGTAAAGATCGGCGAGCCCGTCTTTCCAAGCGAAACGAACGCCGTAATAACTTTCCCAAGGCGCCCCGTTTGCCGAAATTGACGGCGTTATTTCCGCGTCGACCTCGATAATTCGGCTTTCGCGACGAATCGTTAAAATTTGCGTAAAGGTCGCCGCTTTCTCGCCGTTCGGCGCGACGAGCCGCCCGTCGACCCGAAGACGACCGAGCGCGGGGCCCGACGCGAGTACGGAAATCTTGTCGGCGGCGGAAACTGTATAACCGTAACCGGAATCTTCCGGCGAGCGGCAATCGTCGCGCCGGAGCGACGCCGGGAGTTTCAACGCGACGTCCCAAGCGAAACGGTTGCCGCGATTTGGATGACGGAGTAAACCGTTCGAAACGACGGGCGCGTCGACGTTGAAGGTAGTCAAACGCCGAACGGAACCGGTCGTCGGGTCGACTTTAATTTCAAAATATTCGTTGCGCAACACATAATAACGTTCGATTTCTTTCGCCGAATAACGTTGTTCGACGTATTCGACGAGCGCGGAACGGGGCGTCGACTCGGCGTTCGCATTCTTTTCGGTTCCGTCGGCGGCGTCGGAAGAGGCCGCCTCGGTCGAGCCGCCGCGAAGTTTGGCGGCGAATTGTCGGAAAAACGAGTTTTTGCGTTTCGGCGGCGCGACGGCGGAGGCGGAGGCGGCGGACGACGCCGGTTTGGCCGCCGTTTCGCAGGTCTCGTCGTTTTCGGGCGCCGGAAAGTCCGCCGGGTCGAGCGCGCCGGTTTCGAACGACGGTCGATTAAGGAAACGATATTCGACGCCGGGCGTTTTCGGAATCCAATACGAGCCGGTCGGCGGCAACATCGCGATATGTTGACGAAGACCGTCGGCGCCGGTAAAAGTTCGCAGTTTGAAACCGAGCTCCGCCGCTTCGGCGCGCCGCGCCGCGTCGTCGCCCGAATTTTCGGTCGAAGCGTCGGAAATTTGGGCGGTTTGGGGGGATTGGACGGCTTCGGACGGTTCGGCGTCGGCGTTTCGTCGCGTTTCCCAAACGACTTCCTGCGAGGTCGCCGCCGGATTAACGAAGAGGAAACCGTTCGAGTTTGACGTTTTAGACGATTTTAACGCCGCCGCGAGATAACGGGCCGCCGCGTCGAGCGTCGCGTTTTTTTCCGCTTCCAACTCGACGAGCGTCGCGTCAAGGTCGGGGACTGAGACAATTTGCGCGTTTTGGCTCGTTTTGACGGTTTGCGGCGTCGACGCTGTTCCGGCGGTTTGCACGTTTTCAGGCGTTTCGGCGGTTTGCGCGTTTTCGGTTGTTTCGGCGGTTTGCGGCGTCGACGCTGTTTCGGCGGTTTGCGCGTTTTCGGTTGTTTCGGCGGTTTGCGGCGTCGACGTTGTTTCGGCGGTTTGCGCGTTTTCGGTTGTTTCGGCGGTTTGCGGCGTCGACGCTGTTTCGGCAGTTTGCGCGTTTTCGGAGCTTTCGTTCTTTTCGGCGGACGAATCGACGTCGGGAACGAGGAAACGAGCGTCGAGGGCGTCGAGCGTCGCGGCGACGCGGGCCGAAAGACGGTTCGACGCGTTAAGATAGGCGGAGAAAAGCGAGTTTAACGTCGCGTCGTCCCGTTTCGCTTTGAGCGTCGCTTCCCGAACGGTCGCTTCGAGTCCGTCGAGCGCCGAAAGAATCGCGCCCAAACGTCGGCGGCGAGGCCAGTTCGAGACGAGATTGGGGCGTTCGCGGCGCGCCGAACGGGTCAAGAAGTTCGTCTTGAATTGGTCTTTGACGAATTTTTCCTTGTCGCCGGCGCCGCGCGTTACCTCGAAATATTCGTTAAAATCGTAAAATTTGCCCAAAACCGGCGAATAACGGTCCATTCGGAAGAAGTCGCTCAGCCAACGCGACCCCTTGCCCGGGCGGCGCTCGAAAACGATCGAGGTCGCGTCGTCGGAGTAATAAGAGTTGCCGATCCGCTCGGGAAGTTGCAAAATCTCTTCGCTTTCCGCCGCGTCGAGCGGTTTTTTGCAGAACGCGGCGACCGTCGAGCCGTCCCGACCTTGCCAAAGGAAGCGCGAGCGGTCCGTCGGCTTCTCGAGGAGCGTCCAACCGTCTCGAGTTCGAGCGAACGCGGCTTCGTATCCCGTTAATTTGAGTAATTGGGGTAAAATTTGCGCGTAACCGGCTTCGCGACGAGCGAAAATTTTCGGCGCCGTCCCGAACGCGTCGAGGTAAGCGGCGCGACCGGCCAAGAGCGTTCGAACGATTTCCAACGGCGATTGGAGGTAAAGCGGGCCCTCCCATTCGTCGCCGCCGATTAAAATTGTCCGTTTTGCCTCAATTTCCTCTTTTAACAGCGCGAACGTTTCCGGGTAACGCTCGCGGCAAATTTTCAGGAGCGGAACCGGCAAGACGACGTTCGATTTCTCGCCGCGGCGGCGTTGGAGGCGGAGCGCGTCGGGAAGCGCGGTCGCAAAGTCTTCCTCTTCGACCCAAGTTAACTCGAGAAGTTTCGTCGCGGTCGGGAAGAAGTACTCCTTCGCTTGCGTCAACAGGTCGAACGCCTTTTGCAGGTTCGTTTCGCGCTCCTCGACGTCGCCGGACATATGCGCTTTCGCCGCGTCGACGACTCGCGAGTCGAAATTTTGCGAGTCTAAATTGCTCATATAACGCAGTTTGCGCGTTAAAAGCTCTTCGAGGAAACAAGTCAACCCGAGCGAAAGGAAGGTTTCCGACTCTTCGTCGCCGATCGAAGCGTCGATTCCAAGTTTTTCGAACGCGACGCGCAAGATTTCGTCGCGGTCTTCAACGTCGCGGATGAAAATCGCGCCCCCCTCTTCCGCCGATTTTACCCAGCTTCTCGAAAGGATGCTCTCGGCGCAAGGCGGAACGACGACGAGACGCGGCGTTAGACCGAACGTCGGACTTCCGGCGGGTTCCCAACGCGGCGCGGCGTCAAAATGGGCGACTAGCGCGGGATGGTAAAGCGCCGACCAAGCGGAAAATATCGCGTCGACTTCCGAAGATTTGCGATAAAGCGAAAAATCCTCAAAACTATAACTAGGAAGGAGCGAGAACATAAGCTGCCTAATAGGGGAAATGGGAGGAATCGGCAAAATAGGGAAGACAAACGCCGAGACGAGACGGAAATAAAAGAATAGCGCGACGTAAAATAGAAAACGAACGCCGTTTTGCTCGAACGTCGGCGCCGCTCTTTGCGTTCGCTCGTCAAAAACGCGTTCGGACGACGGCAAAAAGGGAAAACAAAAATCGACGCGACGAACGAAAATGTCGCGCCGCGTCGATTTTTCAAACGTTCAACGGAATTAACCGTTCAACAGGTCGGCGATGTAGAAACTGCCGTACGTGTGCACGCGGCATTTCGGGTGCAGTTCGGCGGCGAGTTCTTTGTTGTATTTCAGAATATCGCCGAGCAACTTTTCTTCGCCGTTGACTTTGACCGGAACGCGGTGCAGGTAGGGGGACGTGTCGAGCCCGCCGCTGCGCCAAAGAACGCGAGCGCCCGGCGTCGCCGAGGTCAAAATCGCGTCCCATTCGGAGACCAACGCGTCGAACAGCTTGTCGGAAAGCCAGTCCATATGGTCGAGGAGAACGAAACGGCTGATTTTGACGTCCGGATTTTCGCGCAAGAAACCTTCGACCGTGTTGGTGCGAACGACGACATTGTCGACCGCGCCGGCTTTCAACGTTTCAAACCCGCTCTTTTCGAGATATTCCGGGCAACAGGTTTTCGTGTAACGCCCGGTCGCGTACAGACGCCAGAAATAGTTGTCTTGAATCGGGAGGACGCCGAAAATATTGTCGAGGCACTCTTGAACGAACGGAACAAGTTGGCCGTACGTCTTTTCGATTTGTTTGCGTTGGTCTTTCGGGACGCCGACCATCGACATCGTCGAGTCGCGGTTGACGATGAAGCGCATCAGCGGCGACCAGAACTTGTCGCGCACTTCGCCCCAAATCTTTTGTTGCTCTTCGAGCGTCGGCGCGTTGATCAACGCGTCGACTTGCGGACGCATCCCGCGAAGATTGACGAGACGGTTGATCCACTTCGCCAAATAACCGGACGTGCCGCAAAAATAGTACGTTTTCGATTTATTGTCGAAGAATTTCTTGATATATTCGTCCCAATATTCTTGCGACTTTTCCGACAAGTGAGCGCGGAGTTTGTCGCGATACAATTGGTAAACGCCCGGAAGGCGACCTTCGCCGAAAAGTTGGAAGAACGTTTCGTAATCGAGTTCTTTAATCCCGGCGATTTTCAACTCTAAGACCGCGTTTTGGCGGTGATTCATATCGACGGCGTAAACGCGATTCAAGCCTTCGATCGCATACGAAAGCGCGTTGCAACCGGCCGACGTAATGACGAGAAGGTTGTCTTCGGGCGTCAGTTCGAGCGCGACTTTGTCGAGGCGCGGGTCTTCCCAGCAGGTGTTGTAAACGAGGTTGTTGCCGTGCACGTGCCTGAAAACTTTCCCGCTAATCCATTCAGCGAACGCTCCCATGCGGTTGATTCCTGTTCTAGTTTTAAAATCTGTTGAATGATTGCTGTTATTGTTTGATATGTCGGCGTCGACGAGGCGCGACCGATAAGGGGACCGAAAACGACGCGTTCGACAAAACGCTTAACAACGCGGCCTTAGTCAACCTGTTGAAGCGGAAATTTCGGAGCGCGAAATTCGGCAAAATAAAACTCTATTTTATTCGATATAAATCGCGCGTCGACAAACGGCGGGGCGCGATTTGGGGAATTTTGCAAAAAATTTAGGCGACTTTTCGTTAAAATCGCTTGATTTTCGCTATTTTAACGCAAGCGCGTTCGGATTTTGCGCGGAGGAAAGCGGAACGTTCGAAGCGTTTGGCGGCGAACGACGGCGTCGCTCTTAACGGTTGGCGCGGGTCGAAACGCCGCGATTGAAGGCGCGGACGCGTTCGTCGAGCGCGTTCGGCGTTTGCGTTCGACGGTCTTCGCGAACGGCGTCGTTTCGGCGTCGGCGACGGTCGTCCGGAGCGCGACCCCGGGTCGCGTCGAGCGGTTCCGAAGCGTCCGGCGCGTCGAGTCCGAGATTTTCAAGCGCTTGCAAATACTCGACTTTCGCGTTCTCGTCGCCCGATTCCGCCGCCGCTTTCATCGCTTTCCAACGTTCGAGGAAGGCGCGGAGTTGTTCGTCCGTCCAACCGAGTTTGTCGAGAATCCGGCGGTCGGCCTTTTCCTTAAGGACGTCGTCGAGGTAGTCGAGAACGAGGTTCGTCGCCGCCTCCGCGTATTGGAGGCGCGGCGCGTCCGCTCCGGTTAAGGACGCTTCGTCCGGGCCGAGTTCGCCGAGACCGGAGCCGCCCCCGCCGCCGCGTTTTCCCGATTGCGAGTCGCCGCCGGCGCCGATCGTTCCGTCTTGGTCCTCCGATTTCGGCCCGGTCGACGTTTGAGGACGGTCGGACGCGGAGCCGCCGCCGTTTTTATCGGCGTTTTCGTTCTTTTCGTTGGAACCGGTCGCGTCGGACGCCGAATCGCTCCCGGCGCCGCCTCCGCCGAGCGGGTCGAGCGGCGCGTTTTCGCCTCCTTGACCCGATTCGGCGGGTTCGCTGTTTTGCGTATTTTCGCTATTTTCGCTCGCCGCCGGGTCGCGATCCGGTTCGGAGGCGCCGTTCGGGTCGGTTTCGGCGTTGTTAGCTCCTTTTAACTCTTGCGCGTTCGGGGCGACGTCGGCTCCGCTTCCGGTGAAATTTTCGAGCGGGTCGGCGAGAACGTTCGCGTCTTGCGGAGCGCCGTTCGGGTTTTCCGGCGCGTCGGCGGGCGCGGTTTGCGCCAAATAATCGTTCGAGTTCGGGTCGACTTCGCCGTTTTCGCGTCGGGCGTTCGGGTCGATTTTCTCGGGATTTTCCGCGTCGAACCGCTCCGCGTCGTCGCTCGGACGCTCGGCGCTCGTTGGGTTCGGAAGGGAACGGCGTTCGTTCGACTTTTCGCCGCCCGCGTTATTTTCTCCGGTCGACGAAGTTTCGCCGTTTTGCGGATTTTCGCCGTCTTCGCCGTTTTCTTCGTTTTTGCCAGCTTGCGCGTCGTTTGCCGATTCTCCGTTTTGCGCGTTTTCTCCGCTTTCTTTATTTTGCCCGGAACGCCCGTTTTCCGGCGGCTCCGCGTTCGATTCGGTTCCTTGCGCGCCCGATTCGGCGTTTTCGCGTTCGGAACGGATGAAGTCGAGCGCCTTTTCGAACGCGTCGCCGGGGTTCGCTTCCGGATCGACCGATTCGGGAGCGCCGGGGGCGGGGGAGTTGGCTTCTCCGCTTTGCGCGTTTTCTCCATTTTGTTCGGTTTCGCGATTTTGTTCGTTTTGACCGTTTGGCGGATTTTGCCCGGCTTGCTCCGTTTGCCCGGTTTGCTCGGACGCGTTCGAGTCGTTCCCGTTCGACGCGTCGGAAGCGCCGCCTTGCTCGGCCTCTCCGCTTTCTCCGCCTTGTTGATTTTGCGCGTTTTGCCCAGCCTCTCCGCTTTCTCCGCCTTGTTGATTTTGCGCGTTTTGTCCGGCTTCTCCGCTTTCTCCGCCTTGTTGATTTTGCGCGTTTTGCTCGGCTTCTCCGCTTTCGCTGTTTTCGCTTCCTTGTTGATTTTGCGACTCTTGCCCGTTTTCGCCGTTTTCGGACTCGCCGCCTTCTTCGCCGGTTTGCCCCGATTCGCTATTTTGCCCGGATTCGCCGCCGTTTTCTTCTCCGTTTTCGCTATTTTCTCCGTCTTCCGGTTCCGCGTCGGGGGAGGACGGGTTCGCGACCGGTTCGCCGACGACGATCAAGAGCTTCTCCGTCGCCGCGACGTTCGGTTCCGGCTCCTTCGAGTCGACCGCTTCGACCCAAGATTCGATCTCGTCGCCGACTTGAAAACCGAGTTCCGCCGGAACGAACGCGCCGGAGAGAACGTTCGGACCGACGCCCGGTTTCGCCGAGCGGGAGCGGAGCTGCAACTCGATCGGCGCCGGGGTCGCGCGGGCCGCCGACGCGCCTTCGTCGAGGTCGCGAATCGCCGTTCGAACGCGAACGGAACGGAGCCCGAAATCGGGGTCTTCCGCCCAAACTTGGAAACGGAGCGCGTCGTTAAGCGCCGCGGTCGAACCGCTTTCCGGCGCCGACTCCCAACGAATCGTCGGCGGAACGTCGACGAGCGTTTCGACCGAATAATCGCGAGCGTCGCGGTTGCGTTGGCCGTCGACGTCGACCGAAAGGAGGCGGTAAGAAGTCAACGCCGGAACCTTTTCCTCCGCGTCGGCGGTTCGCAAAACGGACGACGTTCGCTTCCAATCGAGCCGGAACTCGAACGTCGCAAGACGCGGAGTGTCGGGCGAAATTTGCATCTTCGCGCCCTTCGACTCGTCGCCGTTCGGGAGGAAAAGCGCGCTTTCGAGCGGCGAATTCGACCGAGCGACAATCTCGACCGTCGTTCCTTCGACGGCGCGAACGTCCCCTTGATTGGCGAACGTTTGCGGCGTTAAACCGGTATAATCGGGAAATTTTAACGTTGTTTTTTCGACTTGGAACGTCGGACGCGGCTTCACGTCGACGCGGTAAGTCGGCGAAACGCTTTCGAAACGCCCGCCTTTGCCGACGACGACGCGGTACGTCAGCGGCTCCGAAAAGCCGTCGTCGCCGTCCGGAAAACGGGCTTCGAAGCGGGACGCGCCGACCGGCTCCATCGGGACGCGCAAGTCGACGAGCCGACCGTCTTCCGTCGAGTAAAAAATTTCGACCGGAAGGGAACCGGCGCCGTCGATTTTGGCGGCGACGTCGAGAAAGTCGCCTTGGTAAACGGTCGCGTCGCCGGGGGAAACCTCTTCAAGCGCGACCGCTTGCGGGCGTTCGATCGCCGCCGTCGGAGCGACGATGCGACCGACCGACGCGAACGGACTCTTCGGCGAAAAAACGGAATAAACGGCGCAAACGGCGACGACGACCGCGAACGCGACGCCCCAACGAATCAGCCCGGAACAGTCGACGAGCGTTTCCGACGGCGCCGACGCGGCCCGATTCGCCGCTTGGAGCGCGACGCCGCGCAAAATCGACGGGTCGACGGCGTTAAAGTCGGCGGAATCGGTTGAGTCGGCGGCGTTTTGCGCGTTTTTCTCGCTTTGCCCGGCTTCTTTATTTTGCGTCTTTTGCGCTTTTTGCGAGCGTTTGCGCGCGTCGGCGGCTTCGCGTCGGAGTTGAAGCCAACTAATCGCCGAGTTGTGCGGGTCGTTCCAACTTTCTTCGAGAATTTTGGCGGCGTAAAGGGGCGCGATTTGACGGCGCAAAATCGGAACGAGCCGAACGACGAAGTAAAGCTTCGTCTACGCGACCCAAGAGACCGAGAAAAAGAGCCGACCGCGCGGCGACAGACCGTTC
>JAFTUJ010000028.1 GCA_017466305.1 Thermoguttaceae bacterium | reverse complement strand
CGCCGGAGCCGCCGCGCGCCGCGTTCGCGTCGACTCCGGAAGCGCGAGGCGCGACGAGCGAGTCTTCCGAAAGAGCCGCGTCGAAAGGCGCGTCCGGGGCGAACGAAGCCGCGTCGTCGTTCGAGGGAGCGGCGCCCGAGCGCGACGACGCGGAAGAACCGGTCGACGCGGAAGAACCGGTCGACGCGGACGCGCTCGATTCCGAAGTCGCGGCGATAAGGGAGTCGTCGACGGTCGCCTCTTTAAGGACGAACGTCAAACCGCAACGAGGGCAACGACCGCGGCGACCAAGGAGCGCGACCTTCAACGAAAAGAGGGCCAAACAGTTCGGACAGCGAGTTTCAAACAAACGTTGCAGTGCGAGCCCCGCGCGAAACGACGAGTAAAAATAGGGGAAATGGGAAGAAAAGGGGGAAACGGGCGAAAATAACGGGACGACGAAGGACGCGCCGCGTCGACGTTGGGCGCGGCGTCAAGGGGGAGGAACGAAAACCGCGCGCAGGGCACCGTCGAGGCGGGCGCCGCCCGCTCACGAAACGAGCGAAACGAGCGTCGGAACCGGCGCGGTCGTCGAACGTTGGCGTTAAAGTCGGCGCGACCGTTAAAAACGGCGGCGCGGCGTTTTTTACCGCTTGATTTCTTGCGAGTAAGCCTTAAAGGCGGCGTCGAGGTCGTCGGCGGTTAGGTCGCCGTCGTGCAACAGGACGCGATAATCGAAACGGAGGGTTTCGCCGCGATTCAAGGTTTTGGAACCGTCGGCGTCGGCGTTTTTCGGCTCGAAATCGCGTTGTCCGAAGGGATTCGTCGCGAAGAGACCGTAATCGCGGACGTGTCGCCAAGACGGGAACGCCCAACTTTCTTGACCGTTCAAGACGGCGACGCCGATCGTCGTCAGCGGGAAATCGGCCGCTTTGTCGCCGCGAGCGAGTTCGCGGGCCAGTTCGTCGCCTTCGAGGAAGCGCGCGGCGGGGCCGGAATAATCGACCCAAGCGGAACGTTTTCCCCAAGTTTCGCCGTCTTTGCGCCCGGCGTCGTCGAGAATGCGACCGCCCCAACTCGGATTCGACTTTTTCACCGTCAACGCGGTTGGAGACGGCAAACGAACGCCGAACGTTCCTTCTTTAGTGTCGCCGAAAAGAACGTCGTCTTCAAGCGCGGTAATTTTGATCGAAAAGTCGATATAACGAACGTTTTTTCCGGCGACTTGCTCGCTCGGGAGGACGCCGAAACGAAGCGTTCGGACGTCTTCGCAAATATCGCGGTCGAGTTTTGCGTTGAACCAACGGTTTTTGGTAACGAGAACGACCGTTTTGCCGTCGCAATCAAAGGAAACGGTCTCGGTTTGACGGATTTTCGAGTCGGTTAGGGCCCAGAAATCGCCGCCTTTGACCGCGCCGTGATTGAACCAAAGGGAGCGGTGGTGCGGATGGTCTTTTTGACCGCCGCGTTCTCCGATTTGAGCGTTTTGGTAAATCGTTTTCATCGCGGCGTCGGTTTGCGCGTCGACGTCGATTTGGTCGATCATCGGCCAAGCGCGGGTCGCGAGGGCGCCGCTCGGGGTTCGCAGCGGCCAAACGATCGGCGTTCCTTGCGCGTCCGGGACGTAACCGGCGAAGAGTTGACCGTCGACGTAAACGCGAACGGAGCCGTCGTCGAAGAGTCGGCCCGAAACGGACGGTCGACCGGCGGGCGATCGACCGGGTTCGGCGGCTTTAAGGGAAGCGAACGAAGCGGAAAGGGGCGCGGCGACGGCGAGAAACGCAAACGCGCCTTCAAAAAACGAACGACGGGACGCGTCGAACGGCGTCGCGGGGAAAAAACGCATTGCAAAAACTCCAACGTGACGTTAATGGAATAACGGCGCTTGAATCGGGCGGCGTTGTTGAAAACCGGGATAAAACGACTTGATCAAAGGGAATGGAAATAAAAAATGTTGCGATTTTAAGGAGGCGTCGCGATTTTTAGCGTCCCGGAACGCTTCCAAGGACGGAAAGAGTTTGCATCAACGCGTTAAGGTGCGCGATGCGCGGGCCGTACTTGTCGAAAAATTCGTGCATAAAGTACTCGCTTTCTTGTAAATTTTCGCAATTGTCGCTAATTTCAAAAGCGAGCGACGAGATGAATTCTGTTTGAATTTTGCCGAGGCAGTCTGCGGCGACGCGGCAAGATTTCGCCAAACCGGGGTTGGCCTCTTTCCATTGCGAAAGTTCGGCGGCGCGCTGGCGTTGTCCGGCGCTTAAACATTCGACGACTTCCTGCAGGAGTTCGTTTTGGCGGTTTTGAGCGACGAGGAGTTGGCGAACAAGCGCGGTAAACTCCGATTGGCGGTCGGCGTGTTGCGTGATCGTGCCGGCGTTGACGTCGATCGAGTTGACCAATTCGTACTTTGGTTCGTTGGGCATTTTGCGACTTTCCTCGTTGAATTGAGCGGTATACGGCGTCGGCGGCGGGGGAAACCTCCCGACTTTAGCCCTATTATACTTTAAATCTTCCTGATTTTGCTTAAAAATCTCCTTTTTTTAACGAAAAAAGCGAAATTTGCCCGTTGTTGGCGGAAAAAAGGCGCGTATTAGCGGAAATAAACGCAGTCGACGGGGCGGAATGAGCGACGCGTCGGCCGCTTTGGAAAAGATTGGCGAGATGGGGGGAATGGACGAAATTGCGCGATTGGTAAAATGGGGGGAAAGTCAAACTTTGAGAGAAAACGGAGCGGAGGAGGCGAAAGTTTGAATTTTCAACAGAAACGGCGAGGTAAGAAATATCGGTAAAATTGAGGAGCGATGGAAGCGATTAGGGGGAATGAGGAAAATAGGGAGCGGGGAGAAAAGGGGAGGAGAAGAAGGAACGGGGAAAATAGCGGGATTGGGAAAAGGCGGAGTCGAGGCGAAGGAACGATTTTTATTCGCGGCGCGCGGGCCCCCTTGCCAAGCGGCGTTGGAGCGTTTAAAATAAAACGGGCGCGTTTCGGGCGTTTTAATTGTTGAAAGCGTTTCGGATGTTTGGGCGCTTGGGACGTTGAAAGCGTTTCGGATGTTTGGAACGTTTGGAGTGTTTGGGACGTTAAAGGAGTTTCGGATGTTTGGGGCGT
>JAFTUJ010000027.1 GCA_017466305.1 Thermoguttaceae bacterium | reverse complement strand
CGACGCAAACGCAAGGAACGGCGTAACTTGCGAGAACGGCGCACGTCGCGACGGCGGCGAGGAAAAAGCGTTGACGTTTCATGGCGTAAACTCCTGAATAATGCGAGTAAGCGAGTCGGCGAGCAAGCGACGCAAAGCGCGACCCGACGCCGCCGCGCAGGTTCGCGGCGACGTCGGAAAGCGCGAGCGACGTTAAACGGCGACGCTACTTAGTTTCCGTCGCGTTTTCGGAAGCCGCCTTCGCTTCTAATTTCGCGATCTTCGATTCGGTTCTTGCTAGCCGCGCCTCTTTTTGCGCTTGCATCGATTGCTCTACCTCTTCCGGACTTGCGTGATAGAGCGGCGTAGGGACGCTAGGCGGGTCTGCGCTGGGGAAGACATAGTGTAGAGGGCGCCAACCTATTGGGAAGGGCGCCGACTTTCTTGGTTCGCGACCTTCGCGTTTCAGTAATTCGTCGATTTGTTCTTCGAGGGCGTCGGGTAACGATCCCCAATCGTAACGTCCGTTTTGGTAGTTCCAGGTCGATTTAAGTTGTTCGAGCGATAGATTTCCACTAAACTGGGGACTAACGATTACCGCGTTTGAAAAGTCGGCGCCGTCGCAGTTTCCGCGAAACCAACAGTCGAAGATAATGAAGTTGGAAAAGTCGACGTTTGTGAAGTCTCCGACTATCATTAGACCGTATAACGTGCGTTCCTTAAAACTCCGCGAGTCGAGAATTTCGTTAAAACGGCACTTTGTGTCGTAGAGCCAGGCGTCCGTAAGCTTTAATTTAAGTTTGGGCCCAGTGGAACCTGTGTATGCCGCGACGTCGGATTTATAAATTGTAAACCCCGAGAGATCGAGTTCATAGTCGGAGTTTATTAGTAAGTGAATAGTGGTGTATTTTAGTTCTTTTTGCTGAAAATCATAAGTTTGACGAAGACTATCCGGCGACAGCGCCAAGTTCACGGCGCCGGCGATCTTCGCGTCGGTGAAATTGCAACCGCTAAAGTACGAGTATTCGTCGCAATATAATCCTCGCATATCGGCGTTGGAGAAATTGCAATTAATAAACCTCATATCGTAAAACGCAGCTTCGCGCATATCGACATAGGAGAAATCGACGTTTTTAACCGTATGACCTCGATAAGCCTCGCTGTACATACTCGCATGATGGAGCGTGGCGCCGTCTTTAACGGTCTTTAGACCGTCGGCGTAAACTTTCATTGGTCGTTCAGGTTCTTCGGCGCGAACGCGCGGCGCAAACGCGACGAAGCAGAGCGCGAGCGATAACGACGTAAGGACGCCGTTGCGAAGAACTTGCGTATAAATATTCATCGCGTGTCTCCTTTTATGTTTCATTCGTCGGCGAGCCCGGAAAATTCGATATTGCTGAATTTAACGCCGCTTCCCCAGTGGGCTTGCAAATAAACGTCGTTACTTAGTTTCCGTCGCGGGCGCGGTTTCGGGCGACGCTTCCGCTTCCGTCGCTTGCGCGGCTTCCTTGGCGAGCTGCGCCTCGACCGCCTTTTCTACGTCGGGGGCGCTACAGTAGACGCCTTTTACAAAGATTAGACTTACGCGCCCGTTTTTCCAGTTCCAAGTCGATTGTAATTGTTCGAGGCTGATAATAGTTTGTTCGTGAAATTTACAGTCGTATAAGACGGCGTCGGTAAAATCGGCGCCGGTGAGATCGACGTTTCGAAAGAGGCAATTGCGTAATATCGCTTTCCTAAAGTCGAAATTCTTATAATCGAGGAGCCGGCGTTGATCGCCGCCTCCGATAGCAATATGTTCGTAAACTCCGGCTTTAAAGTTTTGCGTTTGTTTGAGCTGTTCCGCCGTAAGGTTTCGAAATTCGCCTTGTAACGCTATATCGGTGAAATCGTAGTCGGCGCAATCTTTGAACGCCATTGTGGAAATACCGCTCCAATAGTGGATACTTTTCTGAAATCCATAATAGAGATACCCGGCGGGTTTTATGTCCTTACTGAAATAATCGGTTGACTTCAGTTGCTCCTCAGTTAACAAACTTGCGTCGAAAGGTTTGTAAGGATAGCGCCGGACCTTGTGCCCGACAAAACGCGCGCCGTCAAATTTACAGTCGATAAAGCGCGTATATTCGTCGATTTTAACGTCGCATAAGACGGCGCGCGAGAAGTTGCAGCGAACGAAATAGGCTTGTCGTAAGTCGGCGTTCGTAAGATCGCAAGCGGTAAAGTTCACGTCTTTAAGCGTAACGTTTGTGATTTTTGCTCCGATAAGATTATGCTCCGTCAAGTCGAGCCCGAACGCGAGTTTTATCAATTCCGGATTGTCGTAGGGAATACGAGCTATGCATGAAACATGAGTCGATTTGGCAAGGCGAGAGTCGTCGTCTAAATCGTCGGTGAGAGGGTTGGTGGGGACCGATTGCCCGAGAATCTTCTTGCCGAGTTCCGTGTTCCTGATATCCGATTGCCCAAGGCAAACGTTGCAAACGGCGGCGCAACTTGCGACGAAGGCGCACGTCGCGACGGCGGCGAGGAAAAAGCGTTGACGTTTCATAGCGTAAACTCCTGAATAATGCGAGTAAGCGAGTAAGCGACGCAAAGCGCGACCGGACGCCGCCGCGCGGGTTCGCGGCGACGTCGCGAAGCGCGGGCGGCGTTAACCTGGCGACGTTAACCTGGCGACGCTACTTAGTTTCCGGCGCGGGCGCGGTTTCCGGTTGGGTTTCGGGCGACGCTTCCGCTTCCGGCGACTCGGCGTCTTCCGTTTTTTCCGCGTTCGCGTCGTTTACGAAGTCGGCGAAGAGCGCGGGATCGGCCCCGGCTTCGAGGAACGCGGCGACGACGTCGACGTATTCGGCGCGGAGGTCTTTGCGATATTCAACGCGTCCTTGAAGTTCTCGCTCAAACGACTTCCAGTCGGCGCCGGCTTTAAGGAGCGCGCGAACCGCCCAAGCGTTCGGCGTATAGATCGCCGAGTCGAGCGCGTCGTTAAGCGCGTCGACGCTGAAATCTTGTTCGAGAATCGCGGCGTATATTTCTTCGTCGACGTCCCCGAGGGCGACGCGAGGGAGTTGATGCGCGCCCGCTTTTTCCGCGTTCTTTTCTCGCGTTAATAGAACCGTATGGTAATAAAAGGACGGGTCGAAGCCGACGGCGAGGACGCGACGGACTAACGCGACGTCGCCCGATCTCAGGATAAGATGCGGCGTCGCCGTCGAACGGGGAGGAAATTTGCGCCAACCCCTAAGGTCGTTTCGAGGGCTGAGTCGGCCGGTCGTTTCGACGTTCGGGTCGGCGCCCGCGTCGAGGAGGCGGTTCGCGATCGCCGCCGACGGGATCTCGTCGAGGCAAAGCCAAAGAAGGGGCGTCGCGCCCGATTTCCCGACAGCCTTCGCGTCGGCGCCGTCGGCGAGCGCTCGCTCGACTTTCGCTAAGTCGCGCTCTTCGATCGCTTTACAGAGCGCGACGACTTTCGGATCGGCGAACTCCGCTTGGGCGTTCCACTCGGCGGCGCGCCAAGGATTTTCCGCCCAAGCGCGTTTATTCGCTTCGGCTTTCTCGACGAACGCGTCGTAAACCGGGCCGCTTTTGTTGTAAAACTGGTCGCCGATTTCTTCGCCGACTTGCATTCGGAGCGCTTCTTCGAAGGAAACGCCGTGTTTATACGCTCGGCAAGCGACGCCGCCCAACCGAACGCCGATCGGCGCCGTCGTCAAAAGAAGGAGGAGAACGATTACTAAAAGTCGAATTTTATGATGTTTTTTCATGTTGAGCCTTTTGTTTGAATCTGAGTGGTAAAACTAGTTGTCGTAGCAAGAAGAGCCTAGCAAGCCAAATAAAACTTGCTCCATAGAGTGGCATTGGATTGTGGGTTCTAGTAATTTGGCGGCGCGTATGATTTTTACTAAGCCGGAGGCGGGAGTAGGAGTAAGGGATAGTAAGTTGAAAGCAACTTCTAAATCGTATTGGCCATCGAGGCCAATGCGATTTCCAATTGCGTTGGGAAGCGGCGACCAATCTTGAACGATACTCAAAAGATCAAAATCAACGTAATAAGCGTTGACGAACGACGCTGAATTCTCGTATCGCGCAAGCAATTGTTCCTTCGAGACGTTGTATTCTTGGTCAGCTCCGCTGGAGGGGAGGTAATTTTCAAGCGTTGAACGATGGAGACCGGCGGCGTTAAACGTGTAAGTTGTCTTACCGCTCGCGCAAGCGGCCGCGCTTGCTAAACCGCCGCCGAGAGAATGACCGGTAATAATATAGTCTAAACCTAAATTAGCAAGGGTGGCGGCAAGTGTTATTGCATAATTATATTGACCGCTAAAAAGCCCAAGAGCTTGCGTAATATCGGTGTAAATGTCTGCAATATCATAATCTTGCGTTCCAGCAAAAGCGAGAATATATTTATTGGAGACATAATCGTGATAAAGTCCGCATACGAAACCGTCCGGATTTTTTTCTCTCTGCGTTAAGAGATCTATCGCTTCGCTTCTTGCGCTCGTCAAGTCGGGGTTATCGTTGGGTAAAAGTTTCTCTAATTCGTCTTTCTTAAGTAGGTTAAGAGTGTATTTTTCCTCGCCGACATAATCGTAAATTTGCTTGGCGGCAAGCGCGGCGCGAACGACTTCGTTTGTTTGATATTTATGGAGAAAGGTCGTAACCGTCTTGTCGACGACATAATTAACAGTATCGGTCGCAACGGTAACGTCCTGAGAATTCTGTTTTACGTTGACGTCTACTTTGATGGTAGAGTAATCGCGAAAACCGTCCCAATCCATAATATCCATTAAACTCTGCACATTTTTGCTTGGCGTAATGCCTTCAATGTATAGCGTAACGGTTTTTACGGATTCGCTAAAACCTAAAGAAGTCGCTGAATACGAATAATTGGGAGTAATGTAATCATCGCTGACCCAGCGGGCTTGAGGGCCGTCTTTTTTCCAAAGTCGAATAGTTCCATAGCCATTCGACGAGGGTAAGGATAGGTTGGAAGGTAGAGGCCCAGGCGGAGTACTTGAATAATTGAGGTTTATGTAAACCTCGGAAATGTCGCAATCGTCGGGAAGGGTAATTGTAATTGGCGTAAAACGCGCGCTGGAGTTAGGATTCATTTGACTGTAATTTTGAGAACTTCCATATCCGTCCCAACAATCCAAAATATTGTCGTTATCGACGTCGCCGCTGTTAACCGTGATTATTTTGCCAAGTCCATACTTTGCCTCTTCTAAGGTTTCTTCCCAATCCGAGTGTTCCGGCATAAAGTAATCGCCGCTATTATCGGAGTCGACGTCGAGGTCGACCTTATACGGCGTGGACATTATCGGTTTGTCGACGACGGGGCCTAGGTTCGTCGGCGTTTTTATGTCGTCGTCGTTAGACGTTGCGTCGCCTTCGGTTACGCGGGAAACGTCGGGGTCGAGCGTCGCCCCGGCCGCGCCGAAGTCGGTTCCTTCGAGGTAAACGGGAGCCGCGTACGTCGGGGAGGTCGGCGAAGAAACGAAAATCGGCGTTTGATTTCCGTTCGCGTCGGTCGGGGCGTAGGGATCCGTTCCGTCCGGATCTTCGAAAACGGAAATCGCCGTTCCCGCGAAGTTTAGGAACGCGTCGATAACGTAGTAAACGCCGTCGGTTAAACACGTTAGCGTGTCGAGCCAAGCGACCGCCAACGCCGAAATAACGTCGTTTTCGTTGGCGACGAGGGCGGTTTCGAGGCGGTCTTCGACGTCGTTTTCGTTATCGTCGTCGTTGTTTAGCGGGACGTAACACGTTTCGTCGTCGGTCGATTGGTACGGGTCGAGCGTTCCGTCGCCGTCGTAATCGAAGTAGAGTTCGGCGAGGGCGCCGTCTTTAATCTCGACTTCGGCGAGCGTTTCCGCGAGCGGGTCGTATTCGGCGTCGGGGCCGCGACCGTTCCCGCTCCACGTCGCGTCGAGGAGGCGCAAGCGCGCTTTTTCGCCGAGTTGCTCGTCCGGCGTCGCCGCGTCGAGGTCGGCGTCGATAAGGTAATTCGGGTCGAAAAGTTCGCCTTCGTCGAGCCAGTCGAAAGTCGGGTTCAGACGCAAAAGCGCCTCCGTTCGCCATTGAGGAATGACGCCGGAACAATCGTAACGCCAACGCGGATCTTCGCTTTGGTTCGGCGTCGACGAAACGGTAAACGACGATAAATAAGAACTTGCGCTTTCCGACGCTAACGGCGACGTCGTCAGCGCGTAGTCGACCGTCGGCTGCGCGTCGTACGTCGACTCGCGATTGTAAAGCGCTTCAAAATCGACGGTTACGCCGTAAGTCGTGTCGCCGGTAACGAGAGCGGCGAGCGCTTGAACCGCGCCGATTGCGGCCTCCGTCGCGTTGGCTTCCGTCAACTCTTGAACTTTGGCGTCGATTTTTTCGGCGACGTAGGGGTTTTGATGTTCGCGCTTAAACGTATAGTAGCCGTAATCTTGCTCGACGTCCGCGAGACGTTCGGTCGCCGTCGGGTCGCTCGCTTCGACGCTAACTTGCCAATGGTCGTCGTCGACGAACGTCGCGGAGACGGTCTCCGACGTCGCGAACGTGAACTCGTAAGGCTGAGCGTACGAAGTGCCTCCGCTGTCGACGGTCGGCGTCGGCGTCGCGAGGGTCGCCGTGAAGTTTTCGAGCGGTTCCGGGGCGCCGTCGTTGACGGGCAAGACGTAAAAATCGGTCGACCCGCCGGAATAAACGAAGCTTTGCGCGTTGTAATATTGGTTGAAAATGTGGAGCGGCGCGTGAATTTCGTAGTCGACGCCAAGTAGCGCTTCGCCGCCAAAAGTAACCGTCGCTTCGTAAGCGTAAGGAAGCTCGGGAAGCGTAACTTGAAGATAATTCGGCGCTAACGACTCGATTTCGACGTCGCCTCCGCCGCTTGCCGCGCCTCCGCTCGCGCCGCCGGAGCCGAACGACGCGCCGCCGCTAACGGTTGTAGCGCGTTCGAGGAGCGCGTTTTCAATTCCGACCGCGGTCAGTCCGCCGAGCAACGTCGTAACTTCGCCCGTGAAATCGAGCGTCCAAACGCCCGGTTCGCCTTCGCCGCCGCTTCCTCCGCTTTGCGCGCCGTAAACGCTTTCGCCGTCGGCGTTTGCGTTTGGAACGATAACGAACGGTTCGTCGAGCGACGCGACGTCGACGTCGGAGCCTTCAAAAACGACGCGTCGCGGCGTCGCTTGCGACAGCGGGTAATAAGCAACTCCGTCGACGATAAAACTTGGCTGTAATTCGGTTTGCGTCGCGTTTGATTCGGGCGACTTTTCGGCGTCGGCGTCGGCGTCGAGGGCGTCGAGCGACTCGATTTCGACCATTCCGAGCGTCTCCATCAGCTGTTCGAAGCTGGGGACGACGACCGGCGTCGGCGTTTCGGTTCGAACGCTAAGCGTCGCGCGGTCGTCGGCGAGAACGGACGCGGAAACGACGGCGGGCGACGCTTCGTTCGCGACGTTTTCGAGCGACGGAGGCCCGAACGCAGCGGCGAACGCGTCGACGGCGAGAAGTTCTCTATTTTCAAGGGGTTCTAGCCTTAGCCGTCGAGTTTTGGGCGACGTTTTTACGGCGCGTTCGAGGGCGCCTGGTCGGGGCGCGAAGCGTGGGAAGAGGGTTGCGATCGATTTGAAGAATTGCATTGCCAACCTCCTGATTTTTAGGCGGGGCGTCGAGCGACGCTTGCGATAAGGTCGTTCTCCGCTCATTTTGGTTTTACGCGTCGATGAGAAAAAATTTTTTTCAGAGAGACGCGCGTCGTTCTTCATTTTTTACGATAACACAACGCGCGGTCGACGTCAACGATTTTTAAGAGAAATTTTTCGATTTTTTAGAAAATTTTTTGAGCCGTAACTTTCGCTAACAAACGACCTAGGACACCTGGCGTCCAACCTGGAGCGTCAAACGCAACGGCTTGGACGTCGGGCGTCCAACCTGAAATTTTTACCTTCCCGACAAAAATTTCTCGGCGCCAACCTCGCCCCCGACGCCGCAAAAAAATATAGCGACGCCGTGTAGCGCGTACGGCGCGAGCGATTTCTCGAAAATAGGACGACAAGAGCGAGCGTTGGGGCGACGACGTTTTGTTGAAGAAATGGCGACGCGGCGTCAAGTTTTTTTGCGGCGTCGCGTCGATTTTTTGGGGAATTTTTCGCGAGAGGAGAAAAAAACGCCGTCGAAGCGGAGAAACGACGGCGTGTCGGCGCGCTTTTAAACGGCGTTAACTCAACGGTTTGCGGAAGACGGCGGCGAAACCGTTCGAGACGTGTCCGTTCATCGTCGGGAAGACGCGACGTTCGAACGCCGCCGTTTCAAACGACTTAAACAACGTTTCGACGCGCTCCTCCGAATGATGACGAAGCGTCGCGCCGTCTGGAAGCGCGAACGTTCCGAACGAAAAACGACCGTTTGTCGCCGATTGATAACGCTCGTAACGGTAGCGGTTGCGTTTGTCGTCGTTGAGGAGAAAATCGTTGACGTAAAGAACGCCGCCCGGTCGGAGAACGCGCCGCGCTTCCGAAACGAGCGTCTCTTGCTCCGCGTCGTCGACGACGCAAGTCAAGACGGCGAAAAGAATTAACGCGTCGAAACTTGCGTCCGGAAAGTCGAGCGTCGACGGCGGCGAAACGCGCAGGTCGAGCGTCGGAAAGAGGCGTTTTCCCCGTTCGATTAGCTTGTCGGAAAGATCGACGCCGCAAAGGTTTCGGTAACCGGCCTGCGCCAACTCCGCCAACGTTCGCCCGTATCCGCAGCCGAAGTCGAGAATCGCCGCGTCGAGCGATGGGACGTAACGCGCAAAAAGCGCCGCGTCGAACGGCGTCGTGAAGGTTTTCGTTTCGGCGACCGAGTTCCAATAATCGCGCGGTTTCATCGGCGGTTCCTTGACGTTAAGTTGGGGTAAATTGTGGGAATTTTGCGGTAAATTGTTGGAAATTTGCGGGGAAACGCCGTCGCGTCGGGAGAACGGGGGCGGGCGGCGCGTTGAAAGATAATATAAGGGGTTCGGCGGTCGCGTCAAGCGCTCGACGCGGTTGCGAGGGCGGAAAGAACGGCTTTTTGCGCTTTTTTTGCGGCGAACGCTTGATTTTTCGGCGCGCTTTTTTTATAATCGAAGGACTTCGACGACGCGGTTTCGACGGCGCCGTCGTTGAAAAAACGCGGTAATTAACGCAGTTTAAGGAGTTAAGCGATGAAAAAATGGTTGAGCGCGACGCGCCGCGGTCGGCGTTGGGCGTTCGCGGCGTTATTGAGCGTCGCGAGCTGTTGTTTCTCGACGGTTCGCGGCGACGACGGCGGGAACGCGAGCGGAGCGAACGATTTTACGTTCCGCGCCGTTTGGTTCGACGAAGGAAATTTGCGCGCGTATCATAATTACGGGCCGGCGCCGATTCTCGGGAACAACGGGCAATATCCGAACCGCGCCGAATACAAGCTAACGTTCCCCAAAGACGGCGTTTACAAACTTTCGGCGCTCTTCGCCGCGCAAGAAAGCCGTCCGGTAACGTTTTACCTCGACGGCGAAACGTTGGCGACGAACGCGCTCGCCGAGACGACCGGAAGTTGGAACTCCGAGACCGCCGCTTGGCGCGACGTCGCCGAGTTCGAAGCGAAGGCGGGGGAACATGTTCTGTCGTTTTCGCGGGAAACTTGCATTTCGCATATCGTCGCGTTCCGCTTGTCGCCGCGATTCGACGGGCCGGTCGATTGGCCGACGCCCCGCGCCGCGGTCGATTTTAAGTACGGCGCCAACGCGAATTTTGAGACGAGAGACCCGGCGGTCGACCGCGCTCGCAAGGGCGAGTCCGGCGAAACGTTCGAAGATCACTTCGGGCTCGAAACCGCCGCCGCGCTCGTTCCAGAAGACGAATTGAGCGTCGAAATTCTCCCGCAAAAAGCGTTTAAACCTGACTGGAACAACGAGTTAACGTACTCGCCGGAGATGTTCGCGGCCCAAGACGAAACGAGCGTCGCGGCGGCTCCGCTGGCGGTTCGAATTGCGTCGAACAAAGCGGATCGCGCGGCGGAAGTCGCGGCGCCCGCGGACTTTACGGTCGAATTTAAAGTCGACGTTAAACGGCGTCGCCTTTTGCTCGAAAAGAGCCGAAAACTCTTGGCGACGCTGACGGAGCGGTTCGGCGAAGACGAAGTCGCGGAAAAATTCGGGCCCGATTTCGCGACGCTCGCGGAAACGTTCGACGCGCGGTTGGACGGCTTAAACGATTGGAACGCAAAGCTTTCCGGCGAACCGTCCGACGCGGACAAGGAAGCGTTCGTTCGCGAATTTCTCGCCGACGTCCGCCTTTACTCCCGTTTGGGGCGGGCGAATCCGCTCTTCGATTTCGACGATATTCTCTTCGTCCGGCGCAACGCTCGCCATCTCGGCCTCGTCAACAACTGGGTCAGCAACAGCGCGCTGAATCCTAAGGCGTTCGACGACGGACTTTATCGGTTGACGCTCGACGGTTCGGCGCGTTATCCCGCCGTTCCGCGCGAAGTTTACCGTCCGGAAAAACCGGCGTTCGTCGGCGACGTCGACCTGCATTTCGACGGCGAAAAAGTCCTCTTCAGCTCGACGCGCGAAAACGGACAGTGGAACGTTTTCGAAACGAAATTGGAAAAGGACGGCGAAAAAATCGTCGGAACGCCCGCGAAAGAGCTCCTTCCTAACTTGCCCGACGCCAACTCTTACGACGCTTGCTACCTGCCGGACGAGTCGATCGTTTACACGTCGAGCGCCTGTTATATCGCGGTGCCTTGCGTCAACGGGTCGACCCGCGTTACGAACACGTATCGAATGTACGCCGACGAAAAGAAGACGATTCGCCGCTTGACGTTCGACCAAGAACACAACTGGCATCCGACCGTAACCGAAGACGGCAGAATCCTTTACCAACGTTGGGAATACGCCGACATTCCGCACGCGCACTCGCGCCTGCTCTTCCAAATGAACCCGGACGGCACGAACCAAAACTCCTTTTACGGCACGAACTCTTATTGGCCGAACTCGATGTTTTACGCGCGCCCCATTCCGGGCGAGCCGACGAAATTCGTCGCGATCGTTACCGGGCACCACGGCGTCCCGCGGATGGGCGAACTCGTTCTCTTCGACGTGCGCAAAGGTCGGAAAGAAGCGTCCGGCGCCGTTCGCCGCATCTGCGCGAAAACGCCGATCGTCGCGTCGAAAACGGACCCGAAATACGACGACACGCTGATCGTCGACACGCTCGTCAACGAAGCTTGGCCGAAATTTTTGCATCCGTTCCCGCTCGACGGCGATTATTACCTCGCGTCCGCTCGCCTCAACGCGCAAGACGGTTGGGGGATTTACCTCGTCGACACGGACGACAATATGATCTTACTCTCGAAGGAACAAGGGTTTGCGCACTTCGAACCGATCCCGTTGCGTCCGACGGAACGTCCGCCGGTCGTCGAGGATCGAATCGACGAAAGCCGCGACGACGCGACCGTTTTCATCGCCGACATTTATTTTGGCGACGGCTTGAAGAACGTGCCGCGCGGGACGGTTAAGTACTTGCGCCTTTTCACTTACAACTATCTTTATCCGAACATGGGCGGGACGATCGGCGGCGTCGGCGCGGAAGGGCCGTGCGACGTGCGCAACACGCTCGGCGTCGTGCCGGTCGAGCCGAACGGTTCGGCCCTCTTTAAGGTGCCGGCGAACACGCCGATTTCGATTCAGCCGCTCGACGAAAACGGGAAAGCCCTGCAAATTATGCGCAGTTGGTTCACCGCGATGCCGGGCGAAAACCTGTCGTGCGTCGGTTGCCACGAAGATCAGAACAGCGTTTCGCCGAGTTCGCTCGACCCGACCGTCGTGCAACGGATGAAAACGAGCGAAATCGAATATTGGCGCGGCCCGAGTCGCGGTTTTTCCTTCCGCGCCGAGGTGCAGCCGGTTCTCGACCGTTACTGCGTCGCCTGCCATAACGGCGACGAAAGCGCGCCGCTCGGGGCGTTCGACTTGCGCGGTTTGGAAAATATCAAGGGGTACGGAACGTATTTCCCGGTTTCGATTCGGCCCGGCAATTGGTCGACGAGTTACGACGCGTTGCACCGTTACGTCCGCCGTCCGGGGATGGAAAGCGATTACCATCTCCTTATGCCGACGGAGTTTGGCGCGGAAACGACCGATTTGTACAAGTTGCTCCTCAAGGGGCATTACGGCGTTCGGCTCGACGCGGAGTCTTGGGACCGGCTCTTGACTTGGATCGACCTCAACGCGCCGTATCACGGTTATTGGGGCGAACAGGGCGACTCCGCTAACGCCGCGCGTTGGAACAAGTTGCGTCGCGACGTAATGGAGCTTTACAAGAGCGGCGGCGTCGACCAAGAGGTCAAGCGTCCGACGACTTGGGATCCGAAGGTCGCCGCCGAAACGACCCAAACGAATTGGAGCGCGATTCCGAAGAATCCGTTCGCCGCGGGCCCGAACGACGTCGCGCCCTTCGCCGACGGGGAAGCCGTTCGAGCCGCCGCGCTCGCAAAACTCGCGGAGAAAACGACTTCCGACGCGGCGCCGCTCCTCGATTGGGCGTTCGACGCGCCGGAGGCGAAGAAGCGGCAAGCGGACGAAGCGGAGCGTCTTTTCGGCGACCGAACGAAAACGTCGACCGTCTTGGAACCGATTCCGGGACTGAAAATGGAATTCCGTTTGATTCCGGCGGGAACGTTCGCGATGGGCGCGCAGTCGCCCGACGGGCCGCGTTACGACGACGAAAAGCCTTGCGTCGTCGAGATTAAGCGTTCGTTCTGGATGAGCGTCGACGAGACGACCAACGCGCTTTACGAGCTGGTCGAGCCGTCGCACGACTCCGGCGTCGAGTCGCGGCACGGGTTCCAGTTCGGCGTTCGCGGTTTTTACGTCAACGGGCCGGAACTGCCGGTCGTTCGCGTTTCCTGGAACGACGCAAACGCTTTCTGCCAAAAGATTTCCGAAGCGAGCGGTCAAACGTTCCGCCTTCCGAGCGAAGCGGAGTGGGAGTACGCTTGCCGAGCGGGAACGGCGACGTCGATGAATTACGGCGACGTCGACGCGGACTTTTCGCGTTTTGCGAACCTTGCCGACGCGACGCTGCGCAACTTCGTTTGTCATCAGTACTTCAAAGAAATTAAGCTGGAACGGGGAACCGAGTTCGACCATTGGATTCCGAGAATCGCGGACGTCGAGGACGGCGGATTCTTGTCGGAAAAACCGCGCAAGTACGAGCCGAACGCTTGGGGGCTCTTCGACATGCACGGCAACGTTTCCGAATGGACGGCGAGCTTGGCGAAACCGAATCCGACGGCGG
Source organism: Thermoguttaceae bacterium (assembly GCA_017466305.1). GTDB lineage: Bacteria > Planctomycetota > Planctomycetia > Pirellulales > Thermoguttaceae > RUG369. The sequence goes on along the minus strand of JAFTUJ010000027.1, from coordinate 1,083 downwards.
ACGGCGACGCCGCGAGCGCCGAAGGGGAACGCGTCGTCCGCGGCGGCTCTTGGTACGACCGCCCGATCAACGCTCGGAGCGAATACCGAACGTCGTTGCGACCTTGGCAAGGCTCGTTTAACGTCGGTTTCCGCGTCGTTTGCGAGATTCCGGAGGCCGCCGAGTCGGAGACCGCCGAGAAATAATTAACGGCGAGAACTAACGCCGAGACGGTTCGCGCCCTCCCGCCGAGTCGAGTTAACGCTCGATTCGGCGGGAGGGCGCGTTTTTTTTAGATTGCGATTTCTTGGGGCGCCGCGCCGCGATTATTCGGCGAGCGGCGCTTCCGGAGAATCGGTCGAGGGAACGGGCGTTTCCGGCGTCGGAACGGACGGCGCGGCGACCGGCGCGACCGGCGACGCGCCGTCGACCGTTTGACGCGTCAAGAGTTTCAGTTGCGTTTCGACGTTCGACATGATCTCGGTCAGCGAGTCGACGCGAGCTTTCAAGTCGTCGATCGACGTTTTGATCGCGTCGATTTCGTCCTTCGAAACTTGTTGGAACGGATTGTAACGTTCTTCGGCGAGCCCGGCGCCTTCGGTCCAAGTTCCCGGGACGTAACGAGTTTCGGCGAAATTCGGGTCGGCCAAACGCGGAATCTCCGCCGCCGCGAGCCCCGCCAAGTTGACGAGCCCGACGGAGCGCAAAATTTCCGCCGCTTCTTGCGCTTTTTGCATCTTGGTCGCGACGTCGTTTCCGCCGACCAAATCGAGCGACGCGGCGTCGGGAAGACGGTTTTCGGGCGGAATCGCGGTTTCGAAATCGCCGCCGAGATTCGGAAGCGCGTTCGGAATCGCCGGCGTCGCGGGCGTTTGCGGAGCGTTCGCCAAGCGTTCGTCGATTTCTTTAAGTTGATTTAAAATCGTCGTTTGCTCCATTTGCAACGTCGACGCGAGCGCTTCGTCGTTCGGCGAAAGAGCGCGCATCGTTTGCAGCAGTTGACGATATTGTTGCGTCAACTCTTCTTTTTGAGCGCGGAGCAATTCGGCTTCCCCGGGCGCGAGGGGGAGCGCGGCGACCGGCGAAGCGGCGGGCGTCCCGAGG
>JAFTUJ010000026.1 GCA_017466305.1 Thermoguttaceae bacterium | reverse complement strand
TCCCAACCGCCGCGCTTTCCCCATTTTAACGCTATTCCCCGAGCGCCCGCCCTCGCCGCGTTCTTAGCGACGTTTCCCAACCGCCGCGCTTTCCCCTATTTTAACGCAAGCGTTGAGCGCAACCGCTCCGCCGCGTTCTTTTTTCGCCGATTTTCGAAAATTCGCGCTCCGACGTTTGACAAACGCCGCCCGACTTGGTATCCTTAACGGTATCGAACGCCCCGCTTCCCGACGAAGCGTCGCCGCGTTTTACGCATTTTTGCCATTTTACCCTATTCCCTTATTTTCCGCAAAGGAGCGCGCTATGTCGACGCAAAACCGCGATTTTTCCCGCCGCAACTTTTTGAAAACCGGAACGCTTTTAAGCGCGAGCGCGCTCGGCGGCTTGGCCCCGTTCGAAACGCTTGCGTCGACCGCCTTCGCCGCGCCGAATCCGGAAGCGGAGAGCGCCGACGCGCCGAAATTCGTTAAAGCGGTTCCGGTTTGGGCTTTCGGTCTCGAAAAAGAGATGAACGTTACGCTCGCTTTCGGCGTTAAGTTCGACGTCGCCGACGCGGAAACGGCGAAAAATATGATTCTCCGCTCGACCGGTTCGACGATTATGCGAATCCGCGTCAACGGCGAATTTGCCGGTTACGGCCCGGCGCGCGGCCCGCACGGTTGGTTCCGCGTCGACGAATGGAAAATCGGCGCTCTCCTGAAACCGGGCCAAAACACCGTCGTTATCGAAGTCGCCGGTTACAATTCGAACAGCTATTACCACCTCGACCAACCGTCGTTCCTGCAAGCGGAAATCGTCGACGGCGCCGGAAACGTTCTCGCCGCGACCTCCGCCGACGAAAAATCGGACGTTCCCGCGTTCCAAGCGGTTTACAGCCACGCTCGCCTTCAAAAGGTGCAACGCTTCAGCTTCCAACGTCCGTTCATCGAAGTCTACGACCTCGGCAGATTTCATCACGACGGCGTCGGGCTCGCCGAACAACCGGCGGTCAAATACCTTCCGCGTCGCGTCCCGCAACCGGAGTTCGCGATCATCGAGCCGAAAGCTTGGGGCCCGACCGGCAAAGTAACGCGCCGCGAAAAGCTCGAAAAGCCTTGGCGCGACCGTTCGCTCGTCAATATCGGCCCGAAACTCAAAGGTTTTAAACTCGACGAACTCGAAATCGTTCTCTCGGACGAAATTCAACGCCTCGACACGACGTTCGACGCCGACGCGAAGCCGCTCGCGGTCGACTCCGTTTACAACGCCGGGGACGCGCAAGTCGTCGACTTCGGCGCCAACTACTGCGGTTTCTTCGGGTTCGAACTGGAAGCGGCGTCCGAAGGCGCTAAAATCGCGATCACGTTCGACGAAATCGCGACCGAAAACGGCGACGTCAATTTCCTCCGCCTCGGAACCTGCTCCGCGATTCAATGGACGCTCAAGAAAGGCGACGCCAAGTGCGAAGCGATCGAGCCGCACTGCGCCCGTTACGCGAAAATCCATTGCCTCGAAGGCTCGTTCAAGCTGAAAAAATTCTACCTCCGCGAATACGCTTACCCGGCGATCCGCGAAGCGGCGTTCGCTTGCGCCGACAAACGCCTCGAAGAAATCTACCGCGCCGCGATTTTGACGTATCGCGAAAACGCCCTCGACGTCTTTATGGACTGCCCGCACCGCGAGCGCGCCGGTTGGCTCTGCGACAGCTTCTTCACCGCCCGCGTCGCGTTCGACCTGACCGGGAAAACCGACGTCGAGCAAGCGTTCCTCGAAAACTACCAACTTCCGGAAAAATTCGAGTTCCTCCCGGACGGCATGATTCCGATGTGCTACCCGGCCGACCACAACGACGGGATTTACATTCCGAACTGGTCGCTTTGGTTCGTCGCGCAGTTGGAGGAATACTCGCTCCGCTCCCCCGACCGTTCGACGATCAACGGCCTGCGACCCCGCGTCGAAAAGCTCTTCAAATTCTTCGAGAAGTTCGAAAATTCGGACGGGCTCCTCGAAAAGCTCGAAAGTTGGGTCTTCATCGAATGGTCGGCGTCGAGCGGCTTTATGCAAGACGTAAACTACCCGAGCAATATGCTTTACGCGGCGGCGCTCGACGCGGCGGGCCGGATTTACGGCGTCGACGCTTGGCGCGCCAAAGCGGCGAAAATCCGCGCGAAGATTATCGAACAGTCGTTCGACGGCGAATTTTTCGTCGACCATGCCGTCCGCAAGGAAGACGGTTCGCTCGAAGTGTTGCGCGACCGCACCGAAGTTTGCCAATATTTCGCGTTCTTCTTCAAGACCGCGACGCCGGAATCGCACCCGAAACTTTGGGCGACGCTCCTTAACGAGTTCGGCCCGAACCGAATCAAAGAGGGCGGTTATCCGGAAATTCACAAGGCCAACTCCTTCGTCGGCAATATGTTGCGTCTCGAACTCCTTGCGTCGGCCAATCGCGGCGACCAACTCCTCGAAGAATCGGTCGCGTACAACCACTATATGGCGGAGCGCACCGGCACCCTTTGGGAAAACGACACGCCGCACGCCAGCTGCGACCACGGGTTCGCGTCGCACGTCGTTCGCGTCTTCCACCGCGACGTCGCCGGGATTTACGCCGTCGACGCGATCGCGAAAAAAATCGCGATTCGCCTTCCGAAGCTCGACGCTCTCGCTTGGGCGAGCGCGGTTCAACCGGTTCCGGGCGGCGCGATCAAGATTCGTTGGGAAAAACAGGACGGCAAGCTGGCTTACACGCTCGAAACGCCCGCCGGTTACGACGTCGCGGTCGAGAACGCGAGCGGTTTGGAAGCGGTTCGCCGTTAAAAATCGCCCGGTTTAACAACGCTCCCGCGACGCGCCGTCGTTCGGACGTTCTCGGGAGCGTTCCCCTTCTAACCGCTTAAAAAGCAAGCCGTTCGGGCTCGCGTTATTGCCAAACGCCCCGAGCGGCTTTTTTTCGGAAAACTTCTCGTTACACGCCGTCGCCGCTTGATTTTCGCCGCGCAAAGCGTTATAATAAAACCGTCGACGCCGGGCGCGTCGCTTTTTCGTCCTTTTCCTTTTCCCGAAAGGTTCCCCGATGAACGCCCAATTCCCCGCCCTCGCCGCCGCGATTTGCGACCGAGCGCAACAAGTTATCCCGAACTGGTCTCGCGACGATATTTACGTCGTCTTCTTCGCGCTCGACTTCGAAGACGCCGACCTCGCCGCGCCGACGGTAACGCTCGGATTCAACGCGGAGGCGCAAGTCAAGCGGACGCTTCGCGACGTCGGCGACGAAGCGGAAGCGCGTTGGTTCGGCGGCGTCCTTCTCGCCGAACGTCAAAAGGGGTTTTGCACGTTCGGGCCCGATTTCTTCGAGGACGTCGTCGAAACGCTCGGCTTGGTCGACGCGGACGACGCCGACGAAGACGCTTGGGACGCGCTTTCCGAAAAAGCCGAGCGCGCGATGAAAGAACTCCTCGTCGACGCGATTCGCCGACTTCGAGCGTCGGACGCGTTCGCCGCTAAGTTCGGCGCCGACGTCCCGGTTCTTATCGTCGACGAGTACGAGACTTGCGACTATTCGGCGGAAAATCTCGAGTTCAACCGTCAAGCGAACGACGGCGCGCTCCCGGACGAGTTCGTCGAATTTTATCAATCGATTCTCGACGAATAAAACCCGCTCGCCAAGCGCGTTTCGCCCAACATTGAAACCGCCCGCTCGACGTCGCGCCGCGCGGGCGGTTCGCCGTTTTTTAACGCTTTCTCTTTTTCGCCGTCCGCGCTTCCTTTGCGCCGTTTTATTTTTTCTCGTCGTATCGCGCCGTTTTTCGCCGCGTCGCGCCGCTTCTTTGCCTCCGCCTTTGCCGCTCGACCGTTTTTCTTCGTCGCTCGGCTTACCGTCCGCCGTTTTTCGCCGCGTCGCGCAAGAAACAAAAAACGGAGAACGACGCAAAATCGCTCTCCGTTTGTTCGACGGGAAGAACCGTTCAAACACCGTTCATCAGTCGGCGTACCAGTTCGAACCGGCGAAAGTAACGTTGTAGTCGTTCAACTCGGCGGAGAGTTCGACGTCGTTTTCGAGCGTCGCCCACGGGTTGACGAGGATACCGCCGGCGACCGACGCGACGGCGTTC
>JAFTUJ010000246.1 GCA_017466305.1 Thermoguttaceae bacterium | reverse complement strand
GAGCGAGTCCTTGTAAATCGGCGTTTTCTTCGTCAAACGGAGGCGCCATTGCTTCGTGTTTTCGTCGAAGTCGTACAACTCCGGCGACTGCGGAACGTTCGGGTTCGCGGCGCAGTAAAGCTCGAGGTAAGTCGAGCCTTCCGGACGCTTCACTTGGTCGAAGTGCTTGTCGCCTCCGCTCCGTTCGGAGTCGTCGGCGCCGTCCGCGACGTCGTGCGCTTTGTCCGTGTCGGCGACGCCCAAGTCGTGGAAGCTAAGCGTTTCCGTCAACACGAGGTCGGGGCGTTCCATCCCCCAAGCGAGACGGAAACCGAGGTCGCTCGATTGGTCTTTGACCGACTTGATTTCGCGGCTCGACCATTCGGCGATCAGCTCGTTCGCGCGGCGGTCTTCGAACGTCGTCGTTTCGGCGCCGGACGCGTCGACGGTCGTAACGGTCGGGAAATTCCCGTCGGCGTCGCGGTACCCGCTCGTCGCGTCGTTTTGCGCGTCTTTGCTGTTGTTGAGCGCGCTGAGGAAGAAGTCCGCCATTTGCTCCGTCGGAACGCCGTTGACCGGCGCGAAGAGGAAGCGGATTTCCGGCGAGTCGGCGCCCCAACCGGGGTTGTAACGCGCGTTTCCGTCGCCGTCCGTATAGGTCGCGCCGATTTCCCAACGGTTGTAACCGTAATTCGAGACGCCTTCGGGGTCCGCGAGCCAAGCGTTCCCGTCGACCCACCAACCGTCGAACGGCGTCGGGTCGAAGAAGAACGGCGTCATCGTCGCGTCCGGGTCGGCGAAGTCGACGACGTTGACGCACCACTGCGCGACGCGAGTCGCGATCAATTGGCGCGACGCGACGGCGTTTTCGTCTTTGCGAGCGTCGCCGTTGAACTTCAGGAGGTCGAACGAACCTTCGACGTAGTCGTGCAGCAAGTCGCCCGGGTCGACGGCGTCCGGGGTTCCGTCGCCGTCCGTGTCTTCGGTGAACGGCAGTTCGCGGTTGTAGAGCGTTCCGGCGTTCATGTCTTCGTAAAGGAGCGTCATGACGACGAGGTAAAGCCCGCGCGCCATTTCCATTCGCTTGACGAGACCGACGTTGTGCGTTTCGCTTCCGGCGACGTCGGCGCTCGAAACGAGGTTGCCGCCGTTGTACTCGACGTCGAGCCAGTAGTTTTTACGCGCCAACGCGTTCAGGTCGATTTTCTTCCCGGCGGCGATTTCCGGCGGAAGCATCGCGACCAAGTACGACGTGATTTCGTCGACTTTTTCCTCGAACACTTCCGCGTTCGGCGATTTTTGCAGGTAGTCGTTGATTTCGTCGCCGCCCCAGTTCGGGTCGTCGTCGGCGTAAATGTCCTTCGCTTTGAAAACGCGTTCCAACTCGGCGCGAACGTTGCGTCGAATCAATTGTTCGAACCCGAACGAACCGCCGCGATAATCGCCGTCTTCGAGCGGTTTGTTGTCCGGGAAGACGAGACTCGGCGACGGGGCGTCGGAGCTGAGCGTCGTCAGCGCGAGGCGCGCGTCGGCGCGTTGCGCTTCGGCGATCAGGCGGTCGGTTCGCGAAACGTCGTCGGTCGCGCCGTCGAAGAGGTCGGAGTTCATCCCCAAATCGTCGACGAGTTGCGACGGCAGGTTCGCCGCGTCGGCGTCGAACGGACGGAGCAGACGTTCCAACATCGGGAGCGAATACGGCGAGTCGGCCCAACCGAGCCCGTTTTGGCGCGCCCAATACGGATTGCGCGAGTACTGCGGCGCGTACGTGTAAATCTGCGCGCCGAGCGGGTCGTACGAGCGGAACGCCGTGTCGGCGAAGTCGAAGCCCGGGACGACGTTCGCGTTCGTCGCCATGTCGACGGTCGTTTTACCGCGCCAAGGGAAGAGCATTTTCGCTTCGCCGACCGTCGCGTCCGCTTCGTTCGCGTCCGAATTCGTCGTGTGATAAAGGCGAATCGGGTCGAAGTAACGGAAGAACTCGTAACGGGTTCCGAACGCGTCGTCCGTTTCGTTTCCGTTGAGGCGGGCGCCCGGTTGCGACGCGTGTTGGTTCGCCAAATCCCAAGTCAGGCCGGATTGGTCGACCGGGCCGGCCGGATTGTCGCGTTGCGACAGGTTGCGGCGCCAAAGGAGGTTCGACGCGAGCGTCGCGACGTCGTCCGTCGAGCGGCGCGAAAAGACCTTCGACAGCGTTTCGTAAAGGAGGACGTTCGACGTTCCGCGCCCTTCGCCGCGTTGCGCGACCGAAACCGGGACGTTCCAGTCGTCGTTCCAACCGAAACGACCGGCCAAGCTCTCGGCGTTGAAGAACGGCGAATTGACCGAAGCGCCGCCGCCCAAATGGTTCGCCCAAAATTGCGCCAATTCGTCGACGTAATTATACGGTTGCGACGAATCGGTATACGCGTTCCCGTCTTCGTCGAAGCGGTTCGCGGTTCGGAATTTGTTCGGGAGTTGGTCCCAGTTCCCCGCCGTGTTGACGTTGACGCGCCCGTCGAGGTCGAGAATTGTGTACGCAAACATCGTCGCGTACGGCGTCCCGTTTTCGTCGACGCGCACCGGGAGGCCGGACGGAATCCAAATCGCTTCGCGAACGCCGTCGCCGTCCGCGTCGACGTCGTAAGGATTCGCCGCCGGCGCGTCGACCGCCATCCGTTGCGCGAACGTCTCGACGTCGCCCGAACCCGGGTTGCCGCCGCCGTAACGCAGACGGTCGTTTCCGCCGTCGAAATTCCAGTGGTCGAGCGGGAGCGGACGCGGCGTCAGCTTGCGAACGAGCGCGGTCAACAGCGCGCCGCGCGCCGATTCGGAGTAACCGCCGGCGTCGTACGCTTGGTCGTAAATCGACAGGAACCCGCCGTTCGTCAACGTGTCGAAGAGCGCCGGACGGTGGAACGACGGCGTAATTCTTTCGTCGCGATCGTTCAGCAAATCGTGGCTCAGGTCGCCGGATTCGACAAACGGCGCTTGCGCGTAGTTCGCCAAGAAGAGCGTGAAGCGGTCGGCGGCGTTGTACGGCGACGCCAAACGCGGCGGCTCGAGGTACGCGCCGTTTTGGTAACCGTAAGCGACCGGGTAATTAACGGCCCAACTCGAGTCGTCGAAGTAGCGGAGCGAACCGTCGCTTTGGCGTTGCGCGGCGTCGTAATTCGCGTCGGTCAGGTGCGCCCACATCGAGCGGAAGCTGAGCGTCGACGACGGGCCGCGACGATACGGAACCAAGTCCGGCGCGGCCGCGTTCGTCCAAAACGCGAACGGAATCCGCAGGGAGTCGGCGCTCATTCCGTAAGATTGCGCGAACGAGTCGATATTGCCGTCGCCGAGCATTTGCGGCGCGATTTGCGCGTCTTTCGCCTCCATCGGCGTGAAGCCGCCGACGCCGGTTCCGGAGTAAACCGGACGGTTCAGGCGCGCCGTAACGAGCGGAAGCGATTCGTTGAACGCGTCGACGGCGGCGTCCGGGTCGGCGCCGTTGCGCGCCGCGGCGTCGCGCAGGTCGGCGACGAAACGTTTCATGTCGTCGCTCAACTCGACGCGGAAGTGCCAGTTATCCCAAATTTTGTAATTATCCGCGTTGCGCCGGCCGTTCCATTGGTAGTGGTCGACCCAATATCGGCCGGTTCCGGCGTCGGGCGCGACCATGCCGGCGTTCATGTAGAGCGGCGCGGTCGGGTTCGTGATCACCTTTTCGAGGACGAAGGTCGAAGAGCCGGAGACGACGTCGTTCCAGACCGCCTCCGCGTCGGCGTTATCGACGTAATACGCGTCGCTGAACGTCATGACGCCGCCGGAACGCTCGAAGTAGTCTTTGATATCGCCCCAAGAGTAGTTTTGGACGTCCGGCGTCAAAACGGCGTAACCGCGATTCGGGAAGATCGCGATATTCGCTTCGAACTGCACCGACGCGTTTTCGCTCGCGCCGGTCGGAACGCCGTTATTGTCGTAGGAAATATTGTACTCTTTCCAGTCGCCGTACATATTTTCGAGGACGCCGAACGGGCCGATCGGGTTGCGCTCGTTGTTCGAGCCGATCAGGACGTTGCGCAACGCGGCGTTAACGTCTTCCTGGGCGGTCGGCGGGAGGTAGCGTTCGGCTTTCGCGGCGTTTTGCGCCGTGTCGGCCATGTTCGACGTGATCGTCATGAACGCCAAGACGGAGACGGCGAACATCGCTAAAAGAGCCAAGATTAACAGCAACGCGACGCCGCGCCGTTCGGTGTGGTTTCGACGTTTCATCGTTAAGGTTCCTCGTATGTGCGACGGTCGACTTTCGCTCAATGGGAACGAAAATCGCCTTTATGTTTTGCGCTTCGCTTGCCCGGCTCCGCGCGGTTTTTTATTCTATCGGTTCGACGGAGACGCCGCCCCGTCGGTTTCCGGAAATTTCCGAAAAATCAAAACGCGCCGACGCCGAAAAAACTCGACGCGTCGGCGCAAAAATTACGTCGTCGTATTTAAAATCGGTTCAACCGTTAAAAGTTGGCCGTCCCGGAGTAAACGCCGATCGCGCCCGGGAAAATCGTCGCCGTAACGGGGAGCCCGTCCGCGACTTTGTTCCCCGCCGCGTCGAAAGTCGGCGTCCAACACTTCGGCGTATTCGGCCCGACGAGCGTCAAGCGCAACGCCGTCGGAATCCCGGACGCGTCCGTTTCGACGACGCCGTAATTCGCGATTTTGTACCAACGAGCGAACGCGCGGAAGTTTCCGTTCGTCGGGATATCTTCGCGCCCGGTCAGCAAAATGTAGCGCGTCGTTTCGAGTTGTTCGATCAAACGTTCGACGTCGAGCGCGTCGAGCGCGGCGTTGTTAACGTCGACGCCGCCGGTCAAGTCGAGCGTAACGGCGCCCCCTTGGTAACCGGAGCCCTCGAGGAGCGCGGCGAACGCTTTTTCGTCGCCGGGAACGCGGTTTTCGAAAACGACGACGTCGTAGTCGGCCGCGGCGAGCGCGTCTTGCGAGCAATCGTAAAAGTCGCCGGACGCGTTTTTCGGGGAGACGGTCGCGAGCCAAGTGTAACGTCCGCTGAACGGTTGCGTCGCGTTCGGGTCGCCGACGTCGCCGAGAAGCCCGTCGGTCGTTTCGACGCGCGGACGGTAAAACGATTCGTCTTCGTCGTTCGAATACCCGTAAACGAGGTCGTCTTGGAGGTAAAACGCGCGCTCGATATGACGCGGTTGAATCGCCATTCGGTTAAAGGTCGGGTGCGAAACGGTCGGCGCGACGCGGGTGAAAAAGGAGTCGAACCCGCCGACCGGCGTCGTCGCGAAAAATTCCGGCGGACTGACGCTTTTCGAAATCGGGTCGACGAAGAACGGGAACGTCAAGTTTAGGTTGCCGTTCGCCTTCACCGAATTTTCGTTCGTAAAACCGGCTTCATACCACCAGTTCGCGGGGTTGGCCCAACCGTTCGCCTTCATAACGCGAGCGGCGTTGCGACCGAGCGCGGAGGAGTTGTCCGCCTCTTGCATTTGCGACATGCGCAGCCCGCCGAACGGGATCGCCGAAATAACGCCGACCAAACCGATCGACAAGACCAAAATCGCCGCCATAATCTCGATTAGCGTCATCCCGAAGCGCGTCGAACGCCCGGAAATCGGCGCCGTTTTTTCGTTTCGCGTCGTTTTCATCGTTAGCGTCCTCCAATATTGCGCTTCGACATGCGAGCGAACTCGCGGGATTCGTACAAGCCGCCGAACGAGTCGCCGACGAGATAGTCGACCGGCGAACTGACTTCGTTCGTCGTAACGAGACCGGAAGTCGGGTTGATCGAAACCCAAGCGTTCGTCGCGTCTTCGTAGTTCCAAAGACCGTCTTCGACGAGCGGTCGCCATTCGGTATCCGGGTCGCTCGGGTCGAGCGGCTCGATTCCGAGCGCGGAGATGCGGTCCCAACGCCCGACTAAGAAAAAGATCGTGTCGGTCGGCGAAAAACGACCGTTGTTTTCGACGTAATCGACCGAACCGTCCGGCGCGAACATCACCGTTACGTTGTAGCCGCGCGCGACGCCGGCGTCGTCGACGTAACCGATCGCGAACGAGGAATCGTCCGTTCCCGACCATTCGAGGTCGACGACCGCGCCTTGCGGCAAGCCGATCGGCGCCGTCATCGTCGGACGCGGGTCGCGAACGACTTTAAACGTCGCGTTTTGCAGAATCGGCAGATCGATTCCCGGCAGCTTTTCGATAAAAAACGCGCCCGCGACGACGGTCAACGGGTAATAGGGCCCGACGCCGTTGAATTGAATCTTCGCGCCGCGTTCGTCGCCGACCATCGCGCCCCAATACGAGTCGTTGTTGACGCGCACTCGACGCAACCGACGGTCGCCGTCGTAAATATCGTCTTCGGCGTAAACGTCGACCGTCGCGCCCTGTTCGAGCCCGCTGTAATAAGGCGGCGTCTCGACTTGACGCAAGACCAGCGACGCGCTTCCGAAATCGGTCGACGGGTCGTAGGTTCCGGCGAAGTGTTCGAACGTAACGCCGCAGGGGCGCCCGGTCGCCATCGCTCTCGCTCGGGCGCGGTTCAGGTACGTCGAAACGGTCGAGCCGGCTTGCTTCGTCAGTTGCGACTCCATCATCGGCTTGATCGTCGGAACACTGACGGCGGTAACGATCAAAATAATGGTCGCGACGACGAGAAGCTCCATCAGCGTAACGCCGCGCCGTTGTTCGCGCAATCTTTTCATGTCGTTCGCTTTCTTAGGGGCGCGCCGCTTTGCGTTTCGTTTGAAGACGTTAAGCGGCGGCAAGTTCGCGTTGTTCGAAATTTGCGGTTCGTTCGGAACGTCCGAACGCGGGGTCATTCTTCGCACTCGCTAATCAGCGTTCCGTTTTCGGCGAAGTTGGCGACGTTGTCTTCGTCTTCGAGGTAAACGAGGTCTTTCGGCTGCGTCGTCGGGACGCCGTCGCGCGGACCGTCGAGGTTTTCGTCCGGGCCGAACGCGCCGTCGACGCCGGGGTGAATCAGTTGGAAACGCTTGTCTTCGTACCAAGCGAGGACGCCGTTCGCGTCGTAATTGCGAGCGTAAGGAACGGCGCGGGTCAGCGTCGCGCTGTCGACGGCGTCGGAGTCGGCGAGGTAGAACGTCTTGCTCGACGAACCGTTCGGCGCGCCGTAAGGCGAGTTCGGCGACGGGCGGAAGTAAACGATCGGCAGGTCGCCCTGTTCGAACGCCGGGACGTAAGCGAAAGCGTTCAGCGACGCGTCCCAAAGGTCGTCCGCGTCTTCAACCGGGTAAAAAACGGTCGTCCCGCCGTTATCGACCGTCAAATACGTTCCGATATTTTTCAGTTCGAAGTCGAACAAGGGCGCTTCGCGACGCGCTTTCAACGGCAACGCCAACGGAACGAGGTTTCCGGCGCCGTTGTAACCGACGCCGAGCGGCGCCTTCGGGTTCGCGTAAAACCCGCTCGGTTTGCCGTCGTAGTCCGGGAGACCGCCGAGCCAAAAGACGAGCGACGAAATATAGTTTTCGAGCGCCCAAACGTGTTGACCGTCGAGGTCGCCGAGGCCGGTCGGCGCCTCGATCGAACCGCTCGAAACCTTGCAACCGTATTGGACGTGCGACATAAATTCCAAATATTGGTCGTGAATCGACCCACCCGGCAGGTTGTAGCGCGGCCAACGTTTTTTGACGTGCCGAACAACCGCTTCTTCGTCGCTGAAGTCGGGCGGGTACTCGCCGAATTGATTTTTGTACTCGTCGAGCGCCATCGAGAGCTGCGCCATTTGCGTCGCGACGACCGAACTTCGCGCCGAGTTGCGCGCGCTCATCAAAACGGTCGTCGAAATGCCCGCGAGGAGACCGATGATGACGATCACCACCAAAATTTCTATTAAGGTAAAACCGGCGCGGTTCGCGCGTTTTTGAATCGTAGTAATTGCAGTATTACCTCACGAGCGTGTGGTTGTCGATATTGTCTTTGTGCGTTTCGTCGCCGTTCGGAGCGCCGGGGAAAAACGCGGCGCCGGCGTCGTCGAGATTCGAGTTGGCGTCGAACGGATTGTTCATCGCCGCGACGTCGGTCGCCGTCGGCGCCATCAAGCCGTATTCGCCGTCCGGGCCCGCCGAGAAGACGTAAGGGACGAGGAACCAACCGTCGCCGACTTTCAACGGGTCGACCGGGTCGGCGTCCAGCTCGGCGTTCGCGGGGTCGAGCGGGAGAATCGGCTGACGGTCGCTCGCTTCGAGACCGGGCGCCCAGCGCATCCAGCAAATCGGGTTTCCCCAACCGTCGACGAACTCGAGGAGTCCGTTGCCGTCCGTGTCGGCGACGTCGCGATCGGAGAAACCGGCGCGCGATTCCGGGTCGGCGTTCGTAACGACGAGGTAAAGGAGTTCCGCGTTGTAGTTGTCGCCGAACCCGCCGGAGTTCGCGACCGCCAAGCGGTACGACTCTTGAAGCGGCGTAAAGGTTCCGTCAAGTTGCGACGCGGTTCCGAGTTCGTTCGTCGTGCAAGGCAGGTCGCAGCGCAACAGGTCGCGCATTCGGTAAATCCGTTGGCGCGCTCGTTCTTCGCCCGGCAAGTTGGTCGGCAGGTCGCTCATATCGAGACGCAAATACTGATAGCGTTCGTAAATCGACGTTAAGACGGAGTCGATTTTCGCGATCGTCGTTTCCGTTTGCGCTTCCCGCGCGGTTTCGATCGACGAACGCACCGTCGTGATCGAGATAGCGCCAAGCGTCGCGATAATCGAAATCGTTACCAGCAATTCGATTAACGTAAACGCCGAACGGTCGCCGCTCGGCGCGCGGCGCCTCGGTCGTCGTTTTATCTGTTCCCAACGTTTCACGCGGATACCCTTGCGTCCTTAACTTTTACGGTTCGTTCTTCGGTTTAACGGTCGAGCGACCGACTCGGCGGCTTTCGAGCCCCGGCGAAGGGGCCGAACGACCGCGCGTTTGTTTTCGTCGATTTTGACGTTATTATTAATAGCGGAGCGGAACCGCTCGCGTCGCGCCGTTTTTCGCCGCCCTTCCCCAAGCTAAGACGGCGAAAAACGAACGGTCGACGTTATTCTATTTCGCCTTCGAGCGTCGCGCTTTCGGCGAAGTTCGTTACGTTGTCGCGGTCGGCGGCGCTAAAGGACGAGTGTTCGCCCCCGGCCAAATCGCGGTCGTGTTGGTGCCCGTGCTCGTCTTCGTGCGCGTCCGCTTCGCCAAAGGCGCCGTCTTCGCCGGGGAAGATCAGTTGGAACGAGTCGCCGTTGTACCAGCGACCGTTCTTTTTGTACGGTTGCGCGAGGCCTTCGCCGTCGACGTCGAAACGTTTGCCTTCGTAGGAACCTTTTTCGGCGCGGAAGTAGGCGATCGATTTATTTTGGAACATCAGGCCGAGGCGGTCGTTGTAGTTGCCGCCGCTCGTTCCGTCGGAGTCGAACGTCAGTTCCATCACCGTCGTTTCGCGCGGTTCGTCGTCGGCGATTTCGTAACCGCTTCCGTCGTACTCGCCGAACGGATGTTCTTCGTCCGCCGCCATTCCTTGGCCGTCGTGATACGCGAGCCAGAAAAGGAGCGCTTTGCCCGGGTGGTCGCCGCAACGACGCCCGACTTCGTCGATCATTTGCTCGACTTCGCCGGTTTTCAACACTTTCGGCCAACGTTTCAGGATGTGTCGGCGAACGATGCTGCGCGCGTTTTGGTGATTCGGCGAAGCCGGGTTGAAGCAGCAGCGGCAGGCGCAGCTGTCCGGCGGGTACTCGCCGTATTTCTGTTTGTAAATTTCAAGCGCGGTTTCGACGTCGGTCAACCGCGTCTTCGCGGTAGCGGAGCCAAAAAAGGCGCGCGCGCCGCCGAACGCCGTGAAACCGATCCCGGCCAGCAAGCCGATGATCGCGATCACGACCAAAATTTCGATCAACGTAAACCCTTGCAGAGCGCGTCGTTCGGGCGCTCGTTTCGCAACGCTCGTCATTCTTTTCGTTCCGTTCTATTCGCTAAGCGCCTTTCGCAAGACGCGTCTTTTTTAAAAGTCGAGCGGTTTTGTCGTCTTTACTCTATTGGTCGAGACGACGCCGCCGAAAGTTCCGTTTTTTTCGCGACTTTCGACGAAAGTTTCCGTCGTTCAAGCGCGTTAAAATCGGCAAAATCGGCGACGGGCGAGGCGTTCGCTCGTCCGTCGCCGGAGCTTTTCGCTTTCCGCCGCCGTCGCTATTTCGACAACGATTCGATGAGCTTAATCATCGGGAGGAAGAGCGCGACGACGATGGTGCCGACGATGACGCCGAGGAACATAACCAACAACGGTTCGAGCATGCTCAACAACGCTTCGGTGTACGTTTGCACTTCGTCGTCGAACACGTCCGCGACTTTGTAAAGCATCGTGTCGAGTTCCCCGGTCTCTTCGCCGACGTCGACCATGTTGACGACGATGTCGCCCAACACCTTCGCTTGCAGCTTCGTCATGTAAATCAGACAGCCGATCGGGCCGCCCAAGAAACAGAAGAAGTAGAACAAGCACGCGGGGTGGAAGCCCGGGCGCGAGTGGTTGCGCATCGGGTTCGCGATGGTGTCCCCGTCGCGAATCGCTTCCAAAATCTTTTGGTACATCTTTTCGAAAACGCCGTTGTTGGCGGTTTCGCGGGTGATGTGCAACGCTTCCAAAATCGGAACGCCGGATTGAACGAGCGTCCCGAGGGTTCGCGTCGTACGGGCGACGACCGTCTTTTCGAGCAACGGGCCGAAAATCGGAATCCGGAGCAGGAACAAGTGCCAACCGAAGCGCATGTACGCGAAACTGGTCGTTACCTTAATGAACAACCAAATCCCCAACGGAATCCCGGGGCCGAGATACCAGTATTCCATACACGCGTGCGACGCTTTAATAAGGAATTGGGTCAGGCCCGGCAACTCGACGTCGAAGTCGGCGAAGATTTCTTCGAACTTCGGAACGATCGCCATCATGATGAAGATCAAAATCCCGATCGCGAAGATCAAAACCGCGACCGGGTACGTCATCGCCGACTTAATTTTCGCCTTCAACTGTTCCGAACGTTCGAGGAACTCGGCCAAACGTTGAAGAATGACTTCCAAGGCGCCGCCCGCCTCGCCGGCTTTGATCATGTTGACGTAAAGGCGGTTGAACGCTTTCGGCGACTTCGCCATCGCTTCCGACAAGCTCGACCCGCTTTCGATTTCGTTGCAGACGTCGAGGAGGCAGTTGCGGAGCGGACCCGGTTTCGATTGTTGTTGCAAAATATTCAAGCTGCGCAAAATCGGCAGACCCGCGTCTTGCAAAATCGACAGGTTTCGGGTGAAGTCGCGAAGGATTTTCGGTTTGACGCGCCCGAACGTGAAGGTTTTGCCGGTCGCGGCCTTCTTTTTCTTGGCGGCTTTGCGGTCTTTATGGAGAACGATTTTCGTAACGTGATAACCGCTCTCCTTTAGCGTTGCGGTAACTTCCTCTTCGGTACTCGCTTCGATAACGTCGGTAAAGCCTTTGCCGGCCGCGTCGATCGCTTCTACTTTAAACTTGGGCATACGGCACCTTTTGACTTGGGGATTCAAACGGCGAAAAGATAACGCGAAAATCTATTTTAACGAAAAATTCGCGATTTATCAACGCCGCCGAGCGGTTTTCTTCAAATTTTGGCGCAATGTCTTCTTGCGATTCGGGGAATTATAACGCCAAGGGGCTTCAACGGAAACGATAACGCGGGACGCGCCGATTTTACCGGTCGCGCCGACGCGTCTCAAAACCGAATCGCTTTCGCCATTTTCTCCAAACCGCCTCTTTTCGAATCCCAACGCGACGCCGACGACGGGCGCCGCGTCGAGCGCCGAATCGAAGGTTCGAAGTCGAGCCGACCCGCCGTTCGCGGGCCGCCCGTCTTAGGCGTCCAAAACGGTCTCGCGAACGACCTCTTCGATCGTCGTCGTCCCCTCGAAGACCTTCACAAGACCGGCGTCGCGCAGGGTGAGCATCCCGTGGCGCTGGGCCGACTCGCGCATCTCGGCGACGGAGCCGTTTCGTAAAATGATGTCCCGCATTTCCTCGTTGACCGTAAGGAACTCGTGAATCGCGGTTCGGCCTTTGTAGCCGGTGTTGTTGCACGTCGCGCAACCGGCGCCTTGGTAAAAGTGTTTCCCGGCGACGTCTTGCGGCGTGAGCCCGAGTTCGGCGAGTTGCTCCTCGGACGGTTTCACCTCCGTTCGGCAGTCTTTGCAGACGCGGCGAACGAGACGCTGCGCCAAGATCGCGCGCAACGTCGCGGTGATAAGGAACTCGGGGATGCCCATGTCCTTCAAACGGGTGATCGTGCTCGGCGCGTCGTTCGTGTGGAGCGTGCTGAAGACCAAGTGGCCGGTCAGCGACGCTTGGACGGCGATCTGCGCGGTCTCGCGGTCGCGGATTTCCCCGACGAGGATTTTGTCCGGGTCTTGCCGCAAAATCGAACGCAAGCACTGCGCGAACGTGTTGCCGATTTCCGCGTCGATCGGCATTTGGACGATGCCGTCGATGTCGTATTCTACCGGGTCTTCGGTCGTCATCAGTTTTTCGGTGATAACGTTCAGCTCCGAAAGCGCGGCGTAAAGGGTCGTCGTTTTCCCGGAACCGGTCGGGCCGGTAACGAGGATAATGCCGTTCGGCGACTCGATGACTTGCCGGAACTGCGTCATCAACTCCTGCGACATCCCGACGTTGTTCAAGTCGAGCGAAATGACCGACTTGTCCAAAATCCGGCAAACGACGCTTTCGCCAAACATCGTCGGCAAGACGCTGACGCGGAAGTCGATCGGCGTCCCGGCGACCATCAGGCGAATACGACCGTCTTGCGGGAGGCGTTTTTCGGCGATGTCGAGGTTCGCCAACACTTTAATACGGGTCGTGATCGCGCTGGCCAAGTGGCGCGGCGGCGGAACCATTTCGTACAGCGTCCCGTCCGCTTTGATGCGGATTTTGAACTCGTCTTCGAACGGTTCGAAGTGAATGTCGCTGGCGTGGTCCTTAATCCCGAGGAGGAAAACCATGTTCAGGAGCTTGCGGACCGGCGCGCTTTCGGAAAGGGCTTCGGCGCTAGCCAAGTCGAGTTCGCCGTTTTCGTCGAGCGCGTCTTGGTATTCCTTGTCGTTTTTGAGGTCGTCGAGGATCGACTCGACGCTGTCGCCTTGGTCGGTGGCGTAGTAGCGTTCGAGGGCCGTTTCGATTTCCTTCGGCGTCGAAACGACGACGCGAATTTGGTAACCGAGGAAGTTGCGCAACTCGTCCATGACGGAGAGGTTTTGCGGCTCGCTCGTGGCGATCGTCAACGTGTCGTCGCGGAACGCCAACGGGATGGAGCGGTACATATGCGCCATCGCTTCGGTGAAGTGGCTCAACACTTCCTTCGGAACGGTCAAGTCGGAAATTGCGACGACCTGCAGCCCGAGCTGTTCGCCGAGCGCCTGCGCGAGCTGATCTTCGGTCAGCATGTTCATACTGATCGCGATTTGCCCGATCAGCTCGCCGGAACGTTGGCTCTGCTCTTCGCGCAAAAGCTCCAACTGTTCTTCGTCGACGTAACCGAGGTCGACGAGGACTTGCCCAAAACTACGCGCCATCTGTTTCTTCTCCGTTTCGATGTTTTCGTTTGCGGACGCGCCCCCAAGTCTTGCCGAACGCGGCGAAGCGTTGCGGCGAAACGCGTCGTTTTGTATCGTTTTGAAACAGTTCGGCGACGTTTTGCGCTAGTTTCCGATCGTTTCGCGGAACCGTTTCTTAATTAAGCAAAGTCGGCGCCAAAAGTCGCCGTTTTCGTTTTTTTTGTCGAAATTTCTTCGAAAAGCGTCGTTAAGCGAACGGCGCCGCCGAGTCGAGCGTTTCGTTTCGACGGCGCGTTTTCCGTTCGCGGTCGCGAAGCGAGGATTATTCTTCTTCCTCGTCTTCGTTTTGAGTTCCGAGCCCGGCTTCCCAGCGGCGCATCCGTTCTTCGAGTTGTTCCGGGCCGTTCGACTTGATGAGCGCGTCCTCTTTCGTAACGATTTGATCTTTCCAAAGGCGGAAGATGTGGTCGTCGAGGAGCTGCATCCCGAGCTTGTGCCCGGTTTGAATCGAGGAGTTAATACGGAACGTTTTGTTTTCGCGGATAAGGTTCGCGATAGCGGACGTAACGACGAGCATTTCGTAAGCGGCGACGCGGCCCCCTTGAATGCGCGGGAGGAGCTGTTGCGACAAAATGCCGATAATCGACGTCGACAGCTGCGTGCGGATTTGCTCTTGTTGGTTCGTCGGGAAAACGTCGATAATACGGTTGACCGTCCCTTGCGCCCCGGTGGTGTGGAGGGTGCCGAAGACGACGTGCCCCGTTTCGGCGGCGGTAATCGCGGCTTCGATCGTTTCCAAGTCGCGCATTTCCCCGACGAGGATAACGTCCGGGTCTTGACGCAACGCGCCGCGGATCGCGTCGGCGAAGGACATAACGTCGACGCCGACTTCGCGTTGGTTGACGGTCGACTTTTTATGATAGTGGTAGAATTCGATCGGGTCTTCGATCGTGATGATGTGGTGGTCGACGTTCGTGTTCAGCCAGTCGATGCAAGCGGCCAACGTCGTCGACTTCCCGGAACCGGTCGGGCCGGTGACCAGGATCATGCCGCGCGGACGTTGGATGAGTTCGCGCATAACGGGCGGCGTCCCGAGTTGCTCCATCGAGAGCATATCGTTCGGAATTTGACGCAAAACCATCCCGGTGTTCCCCTTCTGTTTGAAGACGGAAACGCGGAAACGCGCTTTGTCGCCGACCGCGAACCCGAAGTCGGTGCCGCCGCGCTCTTGCAATTCTTGTTGGCAACGGCCCGGCGTGATACTTTTCATCAGCGAAACGGTGTCGGCCGGCTCGAGCGTTTTCGTTTCCAAGCGCACCATGCGCCCGTGCAGACGAAGCACCGGAGGTTGACCGACGGCGATGTGCAAGTCGGACGCGCCGCGAACGACGACGGTTTCGAGGAGTTTGTCGATTAAAATCGTGCCCATTCGATCTCTCTAAACCCTAAATCTATCAAAATCGTTGGAATCGTTTCGATTCGTTGGTCAAGTATCCGACGCGCGCTCCGGTTTCTCGAGCGGAGCAAAACGGCGGGGGGAGCGCCCGTCGGGGTAAATTCGGTCGGTTGTTGGACGCGAACGGCGGCGCGGCGTTTCGAGAAACGGACGTTTTTCGGCGATTTTCGACGTTTTTTTTCGAAATTTCGACTTATTTGGTCGATTTTAACGTCCGCGCGCCCGTTTCCGCTCCGCTTCGTTCGCGTTCGATCATTCCTCTTCGAGGCGAGCGACGCGCATAACCTCCTCGATGGTGGTGAGGCCTTGCATCGCTTTGCGAATGCCGTCTTCGAAGAGGACTTTCATCCCTTCGCTGCGAGCGACGCGGCGAATGTTCGAGGTCGACTCGCCCTTGAACGTCAGTTCGCGAACTTTCGGCGACATGTACATCAGTTCGAAAATAGCGCGACGACCGCGGTAGCCGGTCTTGTTGCAGTTGACGCAACCCTTCCCCTTCATCCAAGTCGCTTTCGCGGCTTCTTCCGGGGTGATATGCGCTTCTTTCAACTCGGCGTCGGTCGGCGTGTAGGGGCGCTTGCACTTCGGGCAGACGACGCGGACGAGACGTTGCGCCATGATCCCGATAACGGAGCTGGCGACCATGTAGCCCGGGACGCCCATGTCGACCAGACGGGTGATCGCCGACGGCGCGTCGTTCGTGTGGAGCGTGCTGAAGACCAAGTGGCCCGTGAGGGACGCTTGAATCCCCATCGACGCGGTTTCCAAGTCGCGCATTTCCCCGACGAGAATGACGTTCGGCGCCTGACGCAACATCGAGCGAATAACCGCCGCGAAGTCGAGGCCGATTTGGTGCTTAATTTCGACTTGGTTGATCCCCGGGAGGTAGTATTCGACCGGGTCTTCGGCGGTGATGATTTTGCGCGTCGGCGTGTTGAGTTCGTTGAGCGCGGCGTAGAGGGAGGTCGTCTTCCCGGACCCGGTCGGCCCGGTAACGAGAATAATGCCGTTCGGGCGGACGATCAGCTGTTGGAAACGTTTGTAGTCGCGTTCGCTAAAGCCGAGTTGAACGAGGCTGATGCGGATGTTGTCTTTGTCCAAAATACGCATAACGATCGACTGACCGTGGTTCGTCGGAATAACCGAGACGCGCAAGTCGAGTTCCTTTTCGCCGAGCGTCAGCTTAATACGACCGTCCTGCGTTCGGCGGCGTTCGGCGATGTCGAGTTTCGACAGAATCTTGAAACGCGACATCAACGCCCCTTGGAAACGTTTCGGGACGGAGTCGCGCTCGACCAGCTTGCCGTCGATGCGGTAACGGATGCGAACGCGGTCTTCGAACGGTTCGATGTGAATGTCGGACGCGCGGAGGTGAACGGCGTCGGCGATGATTTGGTCGCAGAGGCGGACGATCGGCGCGTCGCTTTCGGAGCTTCCTCCGGCGACGTTGTTGAGCGCGTCGCCGTCGCTTTCGACGACGGTGAAGTTAATCGCCGTGTCGGTCATGTCGTGAATCATCGAGTCCGCCGACTCGCCGACGTTCTGACCGTAATGGCGGTTGACCGCTTCTTGAATCGCTTCGCGGGTCGAAATCAACGCTTCGATCGGGCGTTGCAGAATGAAGCGCAACTTTTCGAACACTTCGACGTCGTCCGGGTCGCTGACGACGACTTGCAGCGTGTCGCCGTCTTCTTCGAACGGGAGAACGCAGTTTTCGCGAGCGATCGACTCCGAAATCAACTCGACGACCGCCGGACGAATCGCGACGTCGCTCAAGTCGACGTAACGGCGCCCGTGTTCCGCCGCGATCGCTTGCGCGATTTGTTCCGCCGTTACGTACCCGAGCTGTTTAAGCGCTTCCGGCAGTTTAACCCCGGTCTTTTTCGCAAGTTCTTGCGCTTCCAAGACTTGATTTTTGCTCAAAAGCCCTTGTCTGTTCAGAATTCCAAGATAATTCAGTCTCGCCATGAAATTTCCTTAACGACGTTCCAAATCTTTAAATTTCAACGCTTTTCGCCGACGCCGACGCGTTCCCGAAGCCGACGCGCCCGACTCGGACGCTCAAACGTTCGACCCGGCGCCGCTCAAGCGACGTCGGCGCGGAGCTTTCGAACAAACCGCGACGCGCCAACGCGACGCGTCGTTATCCTTTTCGGACAATTCGCGAGCGGAGCGCACAATTTTTCCGCAAAGCGCGAACCTTTTTATTAGTCTACCCGCATTATCGTTAAAAATCAAGCGTTTTTTCTATCTTGCCCATTTTTTTAATGTCCTTTTCCCGCCGCCGACGCCGCGCGACCGGAACGACCGGAACGACCAAAATAATCCATTTTTCCGAAGCGACCGTTCGCCACGTCGTTCGCCGTCGCTAAAATCGACGTTTTCCCTAAAGTCGGTCAAAAAAAAAAAATCGCGCGACCGGTTTAATCG
>JAFTUJ010000245.1 GCA_017466305.1 Thermoguttaceae bacterium | reverse complement strand
CTTTCTCGTCGCCGAGTTCGCCTTCGGTCGGAGAAATCGTTGCGTCGCCGGACTCGTGTTCGCGCCGTCCGCCGTTCGAACGCGGATAATCGGCGTCGGGGTCGGTCGGGTCGTAAGCGCCGAAATCGGCGTCGGAGTCGTTGAACGGGTTGACGTCGGCGTCCGGTTCTTCGACGATAATTTCCGATTCCTTCGGCTTGCGAGCGGGGGGCGCGCCGTATTTTTCCCAACGAGCGACGCGAGTTTGCGCGACCGAAAGCTTTTCGTCGGAGGCTTTTTGGAGCCAATCGTCGGCGTCGTCCCAATCGAGCGCGGCTTGGTAATGACTCCAAAAGAGATTCGGGAGCGGTTCCGACGCGCCGAAACGCTCGTAAACGCGGCGGAGGCGCCCGACGTGTTGCGGCGAAACGTTCCCGATGCGTTGCGCGATCGACTCGTCCGAGTAAATTCGGCGCGGAAGACCGGCTTCGATCAGCTTCGTTCGCCAAGAATGGATCACCTTGCCCTTTTCCCAGTTCGTTTGGCTGACGAGACGGTTCCAAAAGCCGACGAACTCCGACGCGATCTCGTCGATCAGCGGCTCTTTTTCCGGCGGAACGATTTCGTCGTCCGCGTCGCTTTCGGCGTTCGAATCGGCGTTTTCCGCGTCGGAGGCGCCGCCGTCGAAGACCGCTTGCTCCGCCGCTTCGTCGTCGAACGTCGAGGAGGCGGCGTCGGAAACGTCGTCGAATTCGGGGTAATCGGGGGCCGTCGTTTCGGGCGCGTCTTCCCAAGGCGGGACGCTTTCGAGTTGCGAGTCGGACATCGTTGAATTTTCCGTTTCGTTAAAATGGGGGAGTTGGGGGGGAACGCGGAGCCCGAGACGTCGGGGCGAACCGTCGGCGAACGCTTAAACGGCTTAAACGTCGGAGCGCCGCCGTTCAAAGATAGCGTTTTTTCGCGGGGACGGCAAGACGAAAAATTTTTTCCGAACGTTTTTGCCGCGTCGCCGGGAAGAAATAAGGGGAAAAAGAACGCGGAGGGAAAAGCGGAAAAGGACGCGGAAACGAGAAAGGGCGCTCGACGGCGGAAAAAGGACCGGAAACGAGATAAGGGGGAAAGACGGCGGAAAAGGACGCGGAAACGGGAAAGAGCGCTCGACGGCGGAAAAAGGACGCGGAAACGAGAAAGGGGGAAGCGTCGCTCGACGCGTTTTCCGGCGCAAAACGGCGGAGACGGTCGAGCGGCGTTTTAAAGCGGCGGCGTTAACCGGCGTTATTTCACGACTTCGGCGCCGTCGAGTCGCCAAGCGTCGCGCCATTCGAGGAACGGAACGCCCTTTTCGTCGAACTGAATCGGGAGCCAAATATAACGTCCGTCGATCGCGTTTTGCGGGTTCCAACGGTCGCCGATAAAGACGCAAATCTTCTTTTCCGGAACGTTAAGGACGTAAGAGCTTTGCGACCAAAACGTCTTCGCGACCTCCGCTTCCGTTCCGCGGCAAGGGTTGCCGAGTTCCGTCCAAGGGCCGAGGATATTGTCGGCGACCGCGAGGCGCGCGGCGTTCGGCGCCCAGCCGGTGCAGTCGGACGCGAAGAGCCAATATTTGCCGTTCAATTTGAAAATTGCCGGCGCTTCGTAATAACGTCCCGAAAAAGCGCGGGCGTAAGGGCCGTCCCAATCGAGGTAATCGTCGGTCAACGGCGCGATATGCAGCGTTCCGTTGCTTTCCGAGGAGTAAATATGATAGGCGCGACCGTCGTCGTCTTGGAAGAGCGTCATGTCGCGAGCTTCCTGACCGCCTTCGAAGTCGGCGCGGTAAAGGAGATTCGTCGGATAATCGGGCGTCCAACCGGTTTTGATTTTGCCGGTCGCGAACATTTCGTCCAACGCTTTGCGCTCGTCGGCGGAGAGCGGTTTTTTGTCGGCGTCGGCGACGTTCGACGGCCAATCGCCGGCGTTCGGACGCTCCGCGCGGACGAAGCGGTAAGGCCCGGCGACTTGATCGGCGACCGCGATTCCCGTTTTCGCGTCGCGGTAATTGCTTTTTGCCCCTTCGAGATGGAAGAACATGACGAATTTGCCGGTTTTCGCGTTGTAAAGAACCTTGGGACGCTCCAAAATGCAACCGCGAGCGATCGGACTGGCCGGGTCGTCCGAAACCGGGAGCGCGATTCCTTCGTCGCGCCAGTTGTAAAGGTTGGCGGAGGAGTAACAGTGGACGCCGACTTGCGCCGAGTTGCCGAGTTCGCCCTCGACCTTGTGTTCGCCGAAGAGCCAATAACGCCCGTCGTAAATCAAGAGCCCGGCGCCGTGCGCGTTGATTCGGGCGCCCGATTCGTCGAGCCAAATTTCGCCGGGACGGATCGCGTCGACCGGTTTAACGGAGGACGTCGGCGTCGACGTCGGCGTCGGCGTCGGCGCCGGTTCGTCGGCGGAAGCGGAAAAAGCGGAAGAAGCGGGGAAAGCGGAAATAAAAGGAAACGCGAAGCAAAACGAAAGCGCGGCGGTCAAAACGCGGCGAGTCATATCGGGGCCTCCGTCGGAAAAATAAGGGGAACAAAAAGAAAAAGCGAAACGGAAAACGCCCGCTTCCCGGCGTTCGAGCGCGCCGCCGTCCGCCGCCGAAGCGGGAAACTTCGACGGCGGGGAACGCGAAACGTCAAAACGTCAAAACGTTAAAAAAAACGTCGGAAAGGAGCGCGTTTTTGATTAATTTTTAAACGGCGCGAGAATCAAAGCGAAAGGACGTATTCGATCAAATCGTCCTGTTCTTGCGGCGTCAGTTTGTCGAGGCGACCGTCGCGGGCGCCGTGTTTCCCTTCGAGGAGCAACTCCTTAACCGTAAGGTATTCGCCGGTGTTCATGTAAGGGGCGGTGCGCCAAACTTCGATCAACGTCGGCGAGTCGAACGCGTCGATGAAGTCGTTGACGTCCTGCGACCCGACGCGGTGGAGGCGCAAGTCGGTGTAATGCGGCGCCGGGTGGCAAATCGCGCAGCCGGTTCGGTCGCTTTCGAAGAGGATTTTGCCGCGTTTCGCCGATTCGCTCAACTCGCCGTCGACGAGGTAAGGACTCGGAACCGGGCGCAACGAACTCAAATATTCGTCGACCGCGCAAGCGTTCTCTTCGTCGGCGTTTTTGAAGAGAATGTGCGTAAACCCGGCGCGGACGGCGGTTTCCGCGTCGGCGCGAATCCCGGAAATCATCGACGGCGGCGTCTCGTGCGAGAGCAACATGCTCTTCGAGTTTTTCAAGTTGCCGGTGCCGTCGTTGAGAAGGTCCCAGTTGAAACCGTCGACGCGGGCGTCCGGATGGCAGGTAACGCAGCTTTGCCAATGTTCGAAACAAGCGGTCGCGTCGTGATAAAGGATTTCGCCGCGACGGCGCGTCGTCAAAACCGGTTTCGGCCCAAGACGGGCGAACGAACGGGCGATTTCGACGCCTTTGAGCGGGCGGCGCGGTTCGAGTTCGACGAAACGAAGGGGCGGCCCGGCGTTCGGGTTCGACGCGGTTTCGGCGGCGAGTTGTGCGAACGCGGCGGCTTCGGCGGCGGAGTCGTCCGGGCGTTCGGCGGTCGAACCGGCGGTCGCGTCGGCGTTTTCGGACGTTTCGGCGTCGGCGTCGGCGTCGGCGGTTTGGAGCAAACGCGGCGGCGCTTCGAGCGAAACGTAAGAATTCGGGTAATATTCGAACGGCGGCGACAGTTTGAGCGTCGCTTTGCAAATCGCGTCTTCAAAGTAAGATAAGACGTAAACGTCGTCGCCGCGAACGATCGTTTGACGCAAACCCTTCAAACCGAATTTGACGCGGAGCCGAATCGGCAGCTGGACTTCGCCGGGCGCGAACGACGAGTACATGTAGGCGCCGAAGCCGGGTCGCGCCCATTCCGGACGGTCGGCGAGCGTCTTCATAACGCGTTCCAACGGAATGAAGACGATTTCGTCCGTTCCGGCCAACGAAACGACGAGGCGCTTCCCGTCTTCCGAACAAGCGATCCCCCAAGGGTTGCCGGCGCCGAGCTGTTCGTCGTCGAGGAAGAAGACTTCGACGAACTCGCAGGTTTCGACGTCGACGACGAGAAAGACGTTTTCCGCGATCCAACCGCCCGAAACTTGGCTCGTAACGGAGAGATAATTGCCCTGAACCGCCGAAATGAACGCGAACTTGCCGTCCGGCGAAAGCGTCATGTCGGTCAAGAGGTTGTGTCCGTTGAGGAAGTCGGTTTTCTTGACTTCGCCCGTTTCGAGGTCGATAACGCGCGCCGCCGAACAGGAGTAAGAGACGTTGGCGCGCTTGTCGGTGATGCGGCCCGCG
>JAFTUJ010000025.1 GCA_017466305.1 Thermoguttaceae bacterium | reverse complement strand
CGTCGTCCGACTCGAATTCGATACGTTTCATTTTGATTTTCTTCTTTCGTAAGGCGTAGGTTAATAAGGGATAACGTCGCGGTTGAACGCAAGTGAACAAAGGCGATGGTTGACGGCGTTCTCTTCGGCGATCGTGATGCGGGCGTCGCACATCTCGACGATGCGCCCGAGAAGCGCTTCGCCGCAAGGCGATTCCGCAACCATTCGACGCGGCGTCGTTTCCGTCGTAAGTATCAGCGGCAAACGGGTTTCATACCGCCGCTTAATCAGCGCTTGCGCGACGTGTTCCTCGAACGAGTTCGCTTTCGGAACGACGTCGAGGAAGTCGTCGATAAGGAGTAGCGGCGCTTTCTTCGCTTTACGAAAACTTTTTTCTAATTCGAAGGCGTCGTATCGGAGCGCGGACAGACGACGAACGAAGTCGCCGTATAACAACGTTTGCGCTCGAACCGGACGTTCGCGAGTCGTCAACGCGTCGACGATTCCGAAGGCTTGCGTCGACTTGCCGCTTCCGGTCTTCCCGAAAAACGCGATCCAGTTGCGCCGCGAACGCGCGATTTTGTCGAAGTTGGCGACGTATTCGCGGGCCGGCGGTTCGAGTTCGCGCCGCTCGAAATAGGGCAAGCCCGCTTCCGCGCGGTAACGTTTGCGACGTTCTTCGACGACGCAAGCGCAACGTTTGGCGCCGCCGTTTTCGAAAACATAACCCGAATCGTTGCAACGCTTGCAGACGATTCGCGCGTCGTCGTTCTCCTCCGTTGGCGACGCGGCGTCATTCGCGTTTTGAAAATCGCGAAAAGTCGTACTTAGCCCCAAAGGTGACGTCGCGTCGTTGCGCGGCGCGATTCGGGGCGGCCCGAGCGTCGAGTTCATTTTCTTTCTCCTCCTTCGCGATCAACCGTTGAATATTTTCCGGTTTCAACGCGTCTCTTAAAAGCCAAGGGAACTTGTCTAACCGCGCCGTTTCAAAGGCTTTGCGGAACGTTTGTAGGTCGCCGTATTCCTCCCAAGCGCGCTTCGCTCGTTCGTGCGACACGGCGTCTAATTGTAAGCCGCGATACCGCTGCTTCGTCGTTCCGAAATACTCGTTCCAAAGCGCGATCAGTTCGTCGGCGGGATAGGGCGGGGACTCGAACGACGCGACGTCGTCCGTTTCTTCCGCGTTCGATTCGAAGACGTCGGGCGCGATTTCCGGCGCCGCGTCCTTTTGTTTTGCGTTTTCGCAACCGTCGGTATTTTCCGGTTTGCGTTCGTTCGTTTCTTGCGTCGTTTCGGTCGGCGTCTCCGACGCTTCATTTTGTCGTTCGACGTTTGGCGACTCGACGTCAAGCGTCGGCGTTTCTTCCGTTTTTTGCGCTTCCTCGCGTTTGCGTTTGCGCGCTTCGGCGCTCGCTCGACCCGCTTCGCGTCGGACTTCCGAAATTTCTAAGCGACGACTAATCCTTTTCTCGCAACGTTTATTGAGCGCCGTCGAGAAAAAACGCGACCCGTCTTCGCTGAACTCGAAGAGCCCGAAATCGCGAACGACGCTCTCGACGAGCGCCGCGCGTTCGCGCATAACCCAAGCGAGCGCGGCGAAATCCGTTTCGAGTTCGAGCGTTTCGGCGCAATGAAGCCGCTCGATCAGCCGCCAGTACACGCCGTAACCTCGCGAGCCGTGTTTGCGCAAAAGCGCGACGCATTTCGGGTCTTCGTCGGCTCGATTGTCGTGCGGGAAAAACATTGTCGCGCCCTTTGTAAAACGTTGTAGGGAAATTGGTTAAGCAGCGTCTAAGCGGCGCGTCGACCGAAACCGGCGCTTGCCGCGTTCTCTTTGACGAGGTTCCGGAACTCGCTCAAAATTTGCGAAACGCGCGACTCGCTGAGCCCGAGCCCGACGCCGACGCTTTTCATCGTTTCGCCGTCGACGTAGTAGCCTAAATAGCATAAACGAACGGTTTGCGTCGTTTCTTTGAGCGCTTTTTCGACGGCGGGAGCGAACCGCGCCGCGATCGATTCGCGCCGAACGGCGTCGCGCCAAATGCGAACCGACGTCGCGTCGAGAACGGACGCGTTTTCGCCTTCGCCGAAAAGTTCTTCGTCGACGTTCGAGACGTGTACGAAGCGCGGCGAGGGATTTTTGCGTCGCCAACACGTCGCGGCTCGGAACCGGTCGAGCATCCGGAAATAGACGCGTTTCGTTAGGTAACCTCTTATTTGGCCGTCGGTTCGGGCGCGGTCGAACTCTTGTTCGAGAAGCGTTAAGCAAGCGTCCTGAAACAGGTCGTCGTAATCGACGTTCGCGCCTTTCGCGGCGAACCGGCGGGCGACCGTTTTCGCGACGTCGGCGTAACGTTCAAATTCTTGTTGCGTCATCTTGCGTGATTGTTGGGGTTGCGTGGGTTGCGTCGTACTCGGCGACCTCTCGGCGTCGCTCTTTGACGGCTTTCAGGAAGTGATCTTCAAACCTTTGGACTCGCGCGCAGATTTGGCGATACAGCGTTTCGTAAAGCTCTTCGCGCTCTTCTTCGCGCCCGCGTTCCTCTTGGCAAATGTGTAAGCCAAGCTCGCATTGTTGCCG
>JAFTUJ010000244.1 GCA_017466305.1 Thermoguttaceae bacterium | reverse complement strand
TGAAAAACGCCGCTCTCGGCGCGCTAGTCGTCGAAGGCGACGCAGAGCCCTCCGCCGAAAACGCGGAAACGACGCCGGAAACGACGGCGAAACCCGCCGCCGCGCCGGAAAACGCCGTCGCGACCGACGTCCCGGGCGTTTACGTCGTCCTCCACGACGATGGCGTCGCGACGCTCTACTCGAGCGACGAAGAAGCGCTCGACGAGTTCCAACGTCGCTTGACCGACGTCGTCGACGAACTCAAAACAACGCGACAAGCGGAAGCCGCCGCCCAACAAGACGCCGCCGAAACGCCCGCCGCGCCGGAAACGCCCGTCGCCGCCCAACAAGACGCCGCCGAAGACGACGAGACGCAAATTTACGATCCTTCCGATCCGCGCTCCATCGGTTATCTGTCGTATATGACGACCGAAAATCGCGAAAAAGCGCGCGAACGCGTCTTGATGGAAAGCCGCGCCTATACGGTTTACCGCGTCGAAAACGTCGGCGTCAACCAACTCCTGCCGCGTCTCCAAACGTATATGGCCGACCGTATGCAAAACACGACGCCGTATTACTACCAAACGACCGGCGTCAACATCACCAATATGCAACAAAGCGTTCAGCTGTCGTTCCAACCGGACGCGTCGCTCAACACGATCACCGTCTACGGCTCCAAAGCCGATCGCGACGCCGCCGGCGCGATGATCGTCCTCCTCGACTCCGTCGATCTGTTCCCGCAACCGATCACGAAGCCGTATAAAATTAAGGTCGCCAACACGTCGCCGACGCGAATGGCGCAACAGGTGCTGAACGCGTTTGCGCGCAAGTTCCAAACGACGCTCCTGCCGGGCAACCAATCGCCGCGCATTTTCCCGAACGTAACGACCGGAAACCTCGAAGTTTACGCGCCGGAAAATTTGGCGAAGGAAATCGAAGAATACGTTAAGGAAGTCGACCGCGAAATCCTCGAGGAAAATATCCGCAAGGTGCGCGTCGTCGAACTCCAATCGATGAACTCGACCGTCCTGACGCAATACCTGCAAAATTTGCGCTCGAAACAAGCCGCCGCGACGATGTTGTCGACGCCTTACATCGGCTCGACGACGCCGTTTGTCCCGCGAACGAATCGCGGAATGGGAATGACGCCCCGCTTCTACGGCGGCATGGGCGGTTATCCCGCGCCGGGAGGCTATCCCGCGCCGGGCGGTTACCCCGGAACGAACGTTTACCCGCGCAACCGCGGCTTTTAATCGCTTCGTCGTTGCGTCTTAACCGCGCCTCGAACCGTCGTTTACGTTTCCGAAACGCGCCGTTTGGTCGGCAAAATCCGCTCCCCAAGAGTTCGATTTTCCGCCCGAACGGCGTTTTCGTCGTTTTTCCCCCGTCCTTCGTCGCCCCCCCGTTTATCCGTTTCCTCCTTTCCCCTTCCGTCCCATTTCCTCTAATTTCCCGCTAGAAAGAGAGCGTTCGCCGATGCGACACGAGCCTTACGACGTCTCCGATTTCGGTCGGAATCCGCTGATGTTTTATTACGAAGTTACCCGCGCCTGCGATCTCGTTTGCAAGCACTGCCGCGCGTCGGCGCAAGAGTCGGCGGCTCCGGACGAACTTTCGACCGAACAAGCGCTCGCGCTGATCGAAGACGTCGCCCGCTTCCCGCGCAAACCGACGATCTGCTTCACCGGCGGCGACCCGCTCAAACGCGCCGACCTCTTCGACTTAATCCGCCGCGCGACCGACCTCGGTATCGGCTCCGCGTTGACGCCGAGCGCGACGCCGCTCGCGACGTTCGACGCGTTCAAGAAAGCGAAAGAAGCCGGCGTTTCCGCGATCGGAATCAGCCTCGACGGGCCGAATCCGGAGGTTCACGACTCGTTCCGCGGCTTCGAAGGCAGCTTCCAAAAAGCCCTCGATATGATGCGTTACGCTCGCGACCTCGAGCTTCCGGTGCAAGTGAACACGTCGATCACCCGCCGCAACGCGCATTTGATCGACGAAATCGCCGACCTGCTCGAAGAAACCGGCGTCATGATGTGGTCGGTCTTTTTCCTCGTTCCGGTCGGTCGCGGCGTCGAGGAAATCCGCATTTCCGCGCCGGAATATCGGGAGGTTTTCGCGAAACTTTACCGACATTCGCTGACGAAACCGTTCTCGGTCAAGACGACGGAAGCGCCGCACTACCGCCGCTACGTCTTGGAGCAAGGCGGCGACCCGCTCGCGGCGCCGAAAAACCGCCCGAACTTCCCGAACTCTCGCTTCGCCGCGTCGATGAAGGTGAATCCGCAGGACGCGCCGGTCGACGAGAAAGCGGAAGCCGCCGCCGCGCATATCGGACGTCCGCGTCGTTCTCGGGCGCCGCTCGGAATCACGGACGGTCGCGGAATCATGTTCGTCGGGCACAACGGCGAAATCTTCCCGGCCGGTTTCCTTCCGGTCGTTTGCGGACGTTTCCCGGAAAACTCGGTCGTCGACGTTTACCAAAACCACCCGCTCTTCAACGCGCTTCAAAACCCGGACAATTACAAAGGCGTCTGCGGCCAGTGCAATTATCGCTGCGTTTGCGGAGGCAGCCGCGCTCGCGCTTACGCCGTCGGCGGCGACCCGCTCGGCCCGGAGCCGGACTGCGACTTTGAAACGCCGTAATCGCCGACGTTTCGCGCTTTACCGCTTAATCTAGCGTTCCGAAAACGCAAAAACCCGCCGCCTCGGTTCCCCGGGACGACGGGTTTTTTACGTCGACGCTCGACCGCGCGCCGCGGACGCGTTAACGCCTAACCGGTCGCGCTCCGAAGCGGTTAGGCACGTCCGTTCCCCGAACGAATCCCATCGCGATCGCCAAAACCAACCCGCAAATCCCGCCGACAAACGGAAGAAAAGACAAGAAAAGCCAACCTCCCGAATAATCTAAGTCGTGCATCCGCCGAAAATGCAGAGCCCACATCGGAAGAAGCAACCCTAAAATATACGCCCAAAGCAGAAGCGCCAATACTGGCGCGTCGAGCGCGCCGGCAAGCCCCGCGAGAACCGCCGCTAATACGAGGCCCAACAAAGAGTGAACGACATGGAACCCCCAAAACTCCGTTCGCGTCGCGCGCCCTTGAAAATTGCAATAATTCTTTACACAATGTCCGAACGCGCCCCAAAACGTCGGCGCGACGGGCGCGTCGCCGTCGTAATAGAACGGTTGATAGTCGAACGGGACGCCCGCGTCGTACGGGTTCGCGTTTCCGACGTCGTATCCGCCGTTATACGAGTTCGCGCTTCCGACGTCGTATCCGCCGTTAGACGAGTTCGCGTTTCCGACGTCGTATCCGCCGTTAGACGGGTTCGCGCTTCCGACGTCGTATCCGCCGTTAGACGGGTTCGCGTTTCCGCCGGACGTCGCCGTCCCGCAAACGTTGCAAAACGGAGCGTTCGGGTCGAGCGCGTTTCCACAATAGACACAAAAATTCGCCATTTTATCTTCCTCGACAATTTCGTTTCCGCGACCGTTCGAATTCGCGCTCGAACCGCGTCGCCGCTTGGTTCTATTTTAACGTCGCTTTCGCGGAAAGTCAACCGTTTTGCGTTTTCTTTTTCATTTGCGCGTTGGCGCCGACAAAAAACCGCCGCCCGGCTTTCGCCGAGCGACGGAATCCTAATTGGGCGCCTCGCGTTGCGTCGGCGCGAGCGTTTTCGCTTCCCCCGCCGCGCTCGTCGTTTCCCCTTTATTCTTTCGCGTTTTGAGCGTCGTCGTTTAAGCCCAAAATGTCCGACGGATTGCAACGCTTTTTCCCGAAACGGTTTGCGCCCTTGCTCCCCGGAATCAAACCTAAAACCAAGAGAACGACGAGCCCAAGCCAATGAAGAACGCGCCACTGCCAAGCGTCTTTAACGAACGACTCAAAGTTAGAAGACGTCAACTCGCTAATCGCCAACGCTACCGCCAAGAAACGCGCCCAACAAACCGCGCCAAAAAGACAAAACGGTATCGCGCTCGTTCCCAAGTCGTGCGCGCGCCGAGCGACGACCGCCAAACTCGGCGTCAGGAAAATCGCCGTAAACGCCGCGCCTACCACGCCGATAAACAGAACCGCCGCGTCGCCGCGTAAACCGACGTCTTCGGAAAACAGTATAAGCCCGAGTAGAATCCCCCAACATATGGCGTTCCACCCCCAATACTCCGTTCGCGTCGCGCGGCCTTTGAAGTTACAGTAATTCTTCATACAATACCAAAACGCTCCCCTATACGACGGCCCGACCGTAACGTCGCCGTCGCAAGACGTCGCGTTTCCCGCGGTCGGGACGGCGCTCATCGCCATCGACGCGGCGTTCGGAGCGTTCCAGCCCGGCGCGGCGGCGTTCGGAGCGTTCCAGTTCGGCGCGGCGGCGTTCGGAGCGTTCCAGTTCGGCGCGGCGGCGTTCGGAGCGTTCCAGTTCGGCGCGGCGACGCCGTTTTCCCATGGCGAGGGCGCGGAACCCGGATTGTAACGCTTTTCTCCGTAACGGTTTGCGCCTCGGCTCCCCGATATCGTTCCCAAAAGAAGCGTAAGAACGATCCCCAACCAGTAAAGAGCGAAGCCCAACCAACACAACGGCGATTCTTGGTCGACAACCCAATAGGTCTGCAGTATAACAGCGAACTGTAACAGCGTCGTTAACCCGAACCCGAAAGAGATCGCGTGGTACAGTAAGACCGGCGCCATCGGCATTCCAAAGTCGTGCGCGCGGCGAACGCCGACGCTCAACGTCGGCAACCGTAAAATAGCGTTTAGCGCAAACTCCGCAACGAAAATGATCCAAATGGCGCGCTCTGTCGCTTCGTAATCGGTTGTCGCAATCGCGCGTCCGATCGCAAAGTGGGAGATAAAGTCCAGAACGACCGCGATAAGCGTTGCAAAAACCGTCCATCCCCAGAACTCCATTCGAGTTGCGCGGCCCTTAAAGCTGCAAAACTTCGCGAAACAATACCCGAACGCGCCCGCAAACGACGGCCCGACGTTTAACGCGCCGCTCGCGGCGTATGAATTCGCGTTGTTCCAGGAAGCCGCGTCGCTCGGAGTCGGCGCAACATAAGGATTCGCGTTGTTCCACGAAGCCGCGTCGCTCGGAGTCGGCGCGGCGCGGAGCGACGTTCCGCAATTACCGCAAAAGAACGCGTCCGCTTCCGACGGCGTTCCGCACATAGGGCGTCTCATAAATTATCCTCCCAATATCCTTCCATTGGAGCCTTTATATCGCCCAAACTAAATTTTGCGAGGCGCGCGACGTTCACAAACGCCGCGCGCCTCGAACATTATCGTCGTTCCCCAAGCGCAAACGCAAGACGTTGCACGACGTTAAGCGCAAAAAACGGCAAAATCGCCGCGTCTTGGGAAACCGACTTCAAATCGCGGCGTTTCGACGCAAGGCCCGACGTTACCGTCTAATCGGTTCCGGTCCGAAGCGGTTCGGGCCCCGCGTCGATTCCGAAAGCAAATAAACTAACAGAATAATCCAGCCGACGATCGGCAAGAAAAACCAACAAAAATTCCAACCGGAACGGTTCGAGTCGTGCAAACGACGAACAAAAACGCCCAAACTCGGCAGGATCGCGGCGAGCATAAAAATCATGTTGACGTACGGCACGAGGCCGAAAATCCACCCCCAAGCGTAAAATTGCCAATATTCGCTCCGCGACGCGCGCCCCTGGAAACGGCAATATTTGCTAAAGCAAATCGACAACGCGTCGCCGAAATTCTTCGGCTTGAAGTCCGGCGTTTCGGGCCACAGGTACGTGTCGCCGCCGTAAATCGCCGCTTGTTGCGCCATAAACTGCTGTTGCGCGGCCCAATCGAGGTTCGCCGGGCCCTGCGGTTGATACGGATACCCTTGCGACGCTTGGTTCCACGCTTGCTGTTGATACGGGTTCCCTTGCGCTTGCCACGCTTGCGCTTGCTGTTGGTACGGGTTCCCTTGCGTTTGCTGTTGGTACGGATTCCCTTGCCACGCTTGCGCTTGCGGTTGTTGCGGATACCCTTGCGGCGCTTGGTTCCACGCTTGCTGTTGCGGATATCCTTGCGGCGCTTGGCCCCACGCTTGCGCTTGCGGTTGTTGCGGAACCCCTTGCGGCGCTTGCGCTTGCGGTTGTTGCGGAACCCCTTGCGGCGCTTGCGGTCGCGCTTGTTGTTGCGGTTGCGGCGTTTGTTGTCGCGGCGTCGCGTCGACGTTCGCGCGCGACGCGCCGCAACGAGCGCAAGATTGAGCGCCGGCGTCGAGCGGCGCGTGACAATTCGAACATTTTTCCATCTCTTAATCCTTTCAACAACGCGGGCTTTCAC
>JAFTUJ010000243.1 GCA_017466305.1 Thermoguttaceae bacterium | reverse complement strand
CGTTTCGTCAGCGATACGATCAACCTCGACGTTTGGGCGGCCGCCAGCACGGCCAAGGGCGGCGAAACGGAAACGTTCTGATCGGTCGATTCGACGTTTTAACGCTTTAACCGCCGTCGCCGCGACGTCGGCGAACGCTTTTTTCGGCGTTTTCCGCTTTTCTCAATTTTCGGCGACGGCGCTAATTTAGGAGTAACGATTAATGAAAATCCGCGTTTTATTTCAAATCGCGTTCGCGTTTCTTTGCCTCGCCGCGATCGGTTGCGACGCGGGCGTCGACGGACGTTACCCGATTTCCGGAACCGTTCAATTCGGCGGCGAACCGTTGGCGAACGGGCAAATTTCCTTCCAACCGACCGGAGGCGGAACCGCGCTTTCGAGTTCGGCGGCGCAGGTGATTAAGGGCAAATTTGAAATTCCCGCGTCGAAAGGGCTCGTCCCGGGCGAATATTCCGTCGTTTTAACCGCGACGGAACCGTCCGGGCAAAAGTTGCAAGGAAGCGACGGCGAAGGCGGGACGTTCGAATACGACGAAATGGTCTCGTTCGTTCCGGAAGATTGGGGTCGCCTTTCGAAACAAAAGGTAACGATCGAACCGAAGAAAAACGTTTTCGACTTCGACGTTCCGCGCGCCGACGCTCCGGTCGCGGAACCGGAGGCGACCGGTCGTCCGGGCGGCGGCGCCTGACGCGATTTCCGGCGAGCGACGTTTTCCTTCGTCGCCTCGCGTTAACGCCAAAACGCCGCGTCGAGCGCGACGCCTCGACGCGGCGTTTTTACGCAACCTCGCTATTTTCTCCGTTCCGCCTTTTTCGCCGATTTTTCTTATTCCCCCCTTCTCCCGTTTTCTCCCGATTTTTCCTTTTTCCCCTTTCTCCCGTTTTTCTCCCCGTTCGCTCAATTCGCCCGAACGACCGGGAGCGCGTTCCAGTCGGTCGTATACGACGGCGAAACGAAGCGGGCGTTCGGCGTCCAACGCGGCTTGATTCCGTCCGACGCGAAAAAAACGGCGTTTTTCCCGAACGCGACGTTCGCCTTGTCGAGCGCTTCGCAAAGTCGCCGGTCGCGCTCTCTCCGTTCGGCGGGTCGTTCCGGGTCGGGCTCGAAGAGGAACCGTCGGGACGCCGCGACGCTCTCGTCGACCGTTTCGAGCGCGACAACGCCCGCTTTCCGCCAAGCGAGTTTCGGGTCGAAAAGGGTTCGCGTCAACCTAAGCGCCGCCGACAAAAACTCCGGCGTCGAGTTCGTCGGTCGCGCGAAGTTGACGGCGAGTCCGACGTTGCGCCGGGGAGCGTTCGGGTCGCGCCCGCTCGTCGACATATAGACGTAAACCCCGGAAGCGACGATCTTTCGAGCGCGCATTTTCGCCGCCGCCGTCGACGCGAAACTCGAAACGGCCTCCTCCATTTCGGCGAGCGTTTCGACGGTCGCGCCGAACGAGCGGGAAATTTGGAGCGATTTTTGCGCTTCCGGACGCGTTTTCGAGTCGAACGTCCGTTCGCCGCGCAGTTCGCGAACCGTTTTTTCTTGAACGATCGAAAAATTTTTCCGCATATAAATCGGGTCGACGCGCGCCAAATCGAACGCCGTTCGGAGCCCGAGTCGCCAAAACGCCGGGAGCAACCGCCGTCCGACGCCCCAAACGTCGCCGACCGGGAGCCGCTTCAACTCCCGTTCCCGCTCTTCCGGGTCGAAGAGAAGCGCGAACTTTCGCCCGGTCGCCGCGCCGTCTCGTTTCGCGATTCGACTCGCCGCCTTCGCCAGCGTCCGCGTCGGGCCGAGTCCGAGCGAAACCGGGATTCCCGTCCAACGCCGAACCGTTTCGACGATTTCCTCCGCCGTCCGCTCGATTTCCCGTCGCGTTTCCGCCGAAAGCCGCTCGTCCGAAACGCAAAACTCCCGCCAATCGACGCCGCCGTTTTTGCCGATTCTTCCCAAATCGCCCAAATCGCCGCCGCTAACGTCGCCTAAACCGCGCCAACCTCCCAAACCGCCGTCGTTTTCCGCCGCCCCTTCCGAACCGCGCAACCTTCCGTTCGAATCGCAAAACCGCCCGGTCAAGTCGAGAAACGCTTCGTCGATCGAGTAAACGTCGACGCTCGGCGTCCAGCGTCCCAACGTCTCGACGACGCGGCGGCTCAGATCGCCGTAAAGCGAGAAATTTCCGGAGCGAACGACGACGCCGGCCCTCCGCGCCAACTCGCGAATCTGAAAAAACGGCGCCCCCATCGCGATTCCGAGCGCCTTCGCTTCCGGCGACCGCGCGACGACGCAACCGTCGTTGTTCGACAAAACGACGACCGGCCGGTCCGCCCAATCGGGCCGAAAGACTTTTTCGCAAGACGCGAAAAAGCTGTCGCAGTCCAAAAGTCCGATAATTTTCATCGCCGCGCCTCGCCGTTTTCAAACGTTTTTAAGTTCTCGGCGCCACCGTAGATTTTTGTTGCGCCGCCGTCCGCAAAACGAGCCGCCGAGTTTGCGCTCGACGCCCCGTTCGCCCATTTTCCCCAATTCCTTCAAACGCGCTCTCAGCATTTAAACCGCCGAATTTGCGCGCTTCGCCGTTTTTGCCTGAACTCTTTTAAGCGCTCAAACCGCCCAACTTCAACCTTCGACCGCCAACCGACGCAACGACTCCGGCGCGACGAACCGAACGCCCGCGCCCGCCCAACGCTCCGCCGCCGCCAAAATTCGCCGCAACCCGAACGCCGCCGCCCAATAAAAAATCCCCCCTTTTTCCGGCGGAAATCCGAGCGCGAGAACAAGCCCGGCGTCGGCTTCGCGGAACGTCTCGACGACGCCCGCCTCGACGAGACGAGCGCTTTCGAACAAAATCGCCGTCGCGATGCGCAACGCAAGTTCTTCGTCCGACGCGTCTTGCGCTCCGACGTCGACCGACTCCGCTCCGCTCGCGAACGTTTCTCCGGCGCGAAGTTCGGCGAGCGTTTCGGCGTCGAAGTCGAGCGTCGCGTCGTCGGCCCAACTCGTTCCGCTTTCGAACCGATAAAAGCCGCGCCGCGTCTTGCGTCCGAGCCGTTCGCGCCGCGTCAATTCCGGCAAAATCGGCGAACTCGTCGTCCGCTCCGGAAACGCCTTCAAAAAAGTCCAACCGGCGTGCAGCGACACGTCGAGCCCAATTTCGTCCATTATTCTAAGCGGCCCCGCCTCGAACCCGAACCGTCGGCAAATCGCCTCGACGCGCGCCGCCGGAACGCCTTCGTCGAGAAGCGCAAGACCTTCGTTTAAATAAGGTTGCAACATCCGATTGACCAAAAAACCGGGCCCGTCGCCGACGATAATCGGCGTTTTGAAAATCGCCGCGCCGAGCGCCGCCGCCTCCGCGACCGTTCCCGGAGCGGTAAAAACGCCGCGCATTACCTCGACGAGCGACCGACGGCAAACCGGGTGAAAGAAGTGAAAACCGCAAAAGCGTTCCCGGTTGACGTTCGGGTTCTCGCTCGCCGTCGGGAGCGCCGCCGCCAAATCGGAAACGCAAATCGACGACGTGTTCGACGTCAACAAAATCGGCGCGGTCGCGGTCTTCGCCAACGTCTTGTAAAACTTCGACTTAATCTTAATCTTCTCCGGAATCGTTTCGACGACGACCGGGCGCGCCGCCAGTTCCGCGAAGGAGTCGGAAGTCGTCAAACCGTTCGCGACGATCTCCGCGACGAGCCGTTTTTCGGTCGCCGAATCGCTTTCCGCGACGCCGCGACGCCGTCGCTGTTCCGCCAGCTCCGCCTCGATTCGCTTCGGCGCCGTTTCGAGCGCGCTTGCGAACGAGTCGAACGCCAAGACCGGGAACCCGGCGCCCAAAAACGCCGCCGCGATCGAAACGCCCATCAGCCCGGCCCCCGCGATTCCGACGCCGCGCGTTCGCGCCTCCATCGTCGTTCGCGCCGCGACGTCCGCAAAGTCCGCCGCGTCTTCTTTGTTTGCCTCGCTTCCCCCGTTTCCGTCGTTTAACCGCCGAAATCCCAAAAGCGCCGCCGAACCGCTCGCGCTCGCGTTAAACTCCGCGAAAAACGGCGCGTCCGCTCCGAAACCGCCGTCGAATCCGCGAACGTACTCCGCCGCCGAAATCGCCCCTTCCAACGACGCGGCGCCCCAAACGCCGGTCTCCGCTTTCGCTTCTCGCCGCGACTCTTCCGAACTCATTTCAGCGCTCCAACTTTCCTATTTTCGCTTTTTTTCCAAAAAACGCCGTCAAACGGCAAAATTTACGCAAACTTTAACGTCCAATTTCGCTAAAACGCCCTTTTTTTCCAACGCGGGCCGCCGTCGTTTACCGCTCCGCATTATACCGTCGAGCCCCGTTTGACGCAAGGGGCAAAACGCCGACCCTACCCAACCGGCGTCCTACCTTGCGCCGCAAACCGCCGTCCAACTTTCTCCGACGACGCTTCGCTCAACCGAAAAACCGCGACGCTAAAAAATTAACGTCCGTTTGTCGATATTTTGTTGTCGGTCAACGCGGGTCAAACGGCTAAATCGTCGACTTGACGTTCTTTGCCAAACGCTTTTTCCGACGAATCGCGCCTCTTTTCCTTCTCGCCGCCGCTCGCGTCGCTCCAAACGGCCAACGCAAACGTCAACGGCCCGACGCGTCCGACGAACATCGCCGCCGCGACGATCAATTTTCCGACGGTCGAAAGTTCCGAAGTAATTCCCGCGCTCATCCCGGCGGTTGAAATCGCGGAAATCGCTTCGAAAAAGAGCGCGTCG
Source organism: Thermoguttaceae bacterium (assembly GCA_017466305.1). Lineage (GTDB taxonomy): Bacteria > Planctomycetota > Planctomycetia > Pirellulales > Thermoguttaceae > RUG369. Next base: position 5,829 of record JAFTUJ010000243.1, on the reverse strand, counting down.
AAAGGCAAATCGGGCTCCGTCGCGCAGAGCAGAATCGTCGCGACGCTCCCCGCGACGACAAAAATCGCCGCCGACGCGACCGCGGTGAAGAGTCGGCAAGGCGGTATCGTTTTTCCCCAAAAGGTTACGTCGTCCGGACGTCCGCGCACAACGCTCGCGACGATCGCCGCGAACGCGCTGACCGTCGTCGTTTTAACGCCCCCGCCGGTACCGGACGGCGCCGCGCCGACGAACATCAACGCGACCAAAATCGTTCGCGTCGCCGGCCCGAGCGCGCCGACGTCGAGCGTGTTAAACCCGCCGGTCGTCGAGGCCGCCGTTACCTGAAACGCCGCCGCCAACAGCGTCGCGTCGGAAGCCGAGTCTCCGCCGCTCAACCGCTCGAACAACCAAAACGCGACCGTTCCGCCGAGAAAAAGCGCCGCCGTCAAGTAAAGAATCGTCTTCGACGTCAACGTAATCCCTTGCCGTCGACCGCGCAAATTTTCCCAGCAGTCGACCGGAACGATAAAACCGATCGCGCCCGCCCAACTTAACGTCATCAGCGCGACGTTGATCGCGACCGAGTCTTTAAAACCGACGCAACCGTCGGAAAACAAGCTAAATCCGGCGGTCGCGAAAGCGGAAATCGAGTGAAAAACGGCTTGCCAAAACGGTTGGTCGACGCCGACGATTTTGAATTCGCGCCAAAGAACCCAAGCGCCGATCGACTCGATCAGCGCCGAGTAAACAACGACCGCGACAATGAATCGCCGCAACGAAAAACCGTCCGGCAATGAAAAACTCGCTCCCAAAATTCGCGTTCGAGTCGGCGAAAGTCGGTCGCCGCGCGCCAAGATAATGCAAGAGGTCAACGTCATATACCCGACGCCGCCGACCTGAATCAACGTTAAAAGAACGAGATTTCCCCAAAACGTATACGTTTCGCCGACCGCGCCGACCGTCAGCCCAGTCGTCGTCGCCGCCGAAACGACGTTGAAGAAATGATCGACGCAACTCGCGTCGCCGCGACGACAGCAAGGAAGCGCGATCGCCGCCAAACCGATAAGAACATAAGTCGCGAATCCTAAGGTCAACAGACGAAACGGCGTCGCGCGCCGCCATTTTCTTCGCAAAACGACTTTTTCGGCGCGCCAATTTCGTTTTAATCGGCGCGCCCGATCTCGATAATCCATCTTTCCGTCTCGATAAAGAACGGACGTTCCGCCGTCGGCGACACTCGCCGCGCGTTCGGAAACCGCCTTCTAAAAAGCGGTCGTAAGGCTCCCGTCCGAATTAGAACCGAAACGAAGTATAACGGAAATTCAACGCGATACAAGCGCCGCGCCGAGAATTTACGCAAAATAGAGAAACTTCGCAATCCAAAAATCAAAAAAATTACGCGCTCGCGTTCTCAAAACCGACTCGAACTTTAGTTTTAACGCGAACGCGACCGCTCGCTCGAACGCTCGGCTCTTCGACTTCTCGAACCGCCGACGCTCGAACGCGGTCGCGTTTTCCATTTCAATCCGAATTTCCGCTTCGCCGCCCGACTTCCGTCGGACTCCGCGGAGCTTAGTTCATCGGCGCCAACGATTCGCGGTAAATCTTTTCGACCGTTTCGCGGGTCGCTTCGGTCGGCGCGACGGCGAGAAGCGCGGTCAGCGACGGGGTCGAAAAGACCAAATCGACGAGCTTCGGAACGTCCGCTTCGCCGAACCCTTCGTCGGTCAGCTTGCGGTTCGCGCCGACGCTAAAGAGCCATTTTTCAACGCCCTTCGCAACGTCTTCCGCTTCGCAAGGACAGCCTTTCAAGCCCGGAACGATCGGCGCCAAGACGTCGGCCAAGACCGCGGAACATTTCGGATAAATTTCCTTCAAAACCGCCGGAAGGAGGACGCCGAGCCCGCAGCCGTGAATAACGTCCGGATTGACGCCGCTCAACGGGTGCTCGAGCGCGTGCGTGTAGTGCAGGAACCCGTTGTCGAACGAAATCCCGGCGATCAAGGCGGCGTAAGCCAAGTTGTAACGCGCGACCATGTCTTCCGGATTTTCCAGCGCCGCCGGCAAATAATCGACGACGAGCTTGACCGTTTCGCGCGCCAACGTGATCGCCAACGGGTTCGAACAGGTCGTCGTCGCCGCCTCGACCGCGTGATTCAACGCGTCGACGCTCGTGTACAAAATTTGAGTTTTCGGCAACGTTTTCATCAATTCCGGGTCGTCGATCGACCAGGTCGGATAGATGCATTCGTAAGCGATCGCCGGTTTGTGTTGCTTGGCCGGAATCGAAGCGACGGCGACGCGGTTCCCCTCGGTGCCGGTGCCGTGCGTCAGGTTGATCGCGAGAATCGGCGCGGCTTCGGTCGGCGCAAACGCATACGAATAAAGGTCTTCCGCCGTTTTGCCCGGGTTCTTGAGCAGAATCGCGACGCTCTTGGCCGCGTCGATCGGACTCCCGCCGCCGATCCCGACGACGCCCTGCGCCCCGAACTCGACCGCGACTTTCAGCGCTTCGTCGATCGCCTCGACCTCCGGATTCGGACGGTTTTTGTCGAAGAGAACGTACTCGACGCCCGCCGCCTCGAACGCCGCGGTAATCGTCGGCCAAGCGCCGCTCTTTTTATACGCCGACGGCGACGAAACGACGATCACGCGGTCGACGCCCCGCGCCTTCATATCGCGAGCGACGTCGGCGACCTTTTGAATCGCGCCGCAACCGAAATAAATCAACGAACGCGCCCGAATTTCCTTCACGTCGTTCAAGTTCAAATATTTTTCCATCATTGGTCGTTCTCCTTATCTATCGGCGTTTTCGTCGGTTCGGACAAGCGACGCGCTCCCGTTCGTTCGCCGTTTCCAAAGCGCGTCCGACGACGCGAAACGTCGCCGCTTCCCCCTATTGTACGCGACGCCAAGCAAAATGGAAGCCGAGCGCCCCGCATTTCTTGCGGAAAAACGCGAAATCGGCCCCTTCCGACGGCAACGCGACGCCAGCATAAGCCGCGCTAATACATTAGCCGAGCTTATATATTAGCAAAACTTATTCTACTCTTCTCAACTGACGGTCGGCATTCTTGCGCCGCTTACGTATTTTATCCATCTTTCCCACGCCGCGCCAAGCAACGCCTAAAATCGGAAAAAAGAAGGGAAAAAGACCGTTTCGCCGCTTTCCCCCGATTGTAAAAAAAGCCGAAACGATTAAAATAACGTAAGAAAATTTTGCGTCGACCGCCCTCGGAAGCGTTTTGACGGCGTCCTAAATTACCCAATTTAACGCGCCGCCGGCTTTTCCCCTATTTTCAACGGTCGACGCCCGTCAAGTTTCCAAAAATAACGCTAAACGGAGAATAAAAGACATGAGACGAGCGAAGATCAGCGTCATCGGAGCGGGCAACGTCGGCGCCACCACCGCGCAATACTGCGCTATGGCCAACTTGGGCGACGTCGTCCTTTTGGACATCCCGCAAGCCGGCGATATGCCGAAAGGTAAAGCTCTCGACCTGTTCGAAGCCTCCCCGCTTCTCGGTTACAACGCCAACATCACCGGCACCAACGATTACGCCGACACCGCGAACAGCGACGTCGTCGTCGTTACCGCCGGCATCCCGCGCAAACCGGGCATGAGCCGCGACGACCTCCTCGCCACCAACGCGAAGATCGTCTCCTCCGTCGCCGAACAAATCGCGAAAACGAGCCCGAACGCGGTCGTTATCGTCGTCAGCAACCCGCTCGACGCGATGACCCAACGTATGCTCGAAGTGACGAAGTTCCCGCCGGAACGCGTCATCGGTCAAGCGGGCGTTCTCGACGCCGCGCGTTTCTGCGCTTTCATCGCGATGGAACTTAACGTCGCGGTCGAAGACGTCAACGCGATGCTCCTCGGCGGCCACGGCGACACGATGGTTCCGCTCGCCAGCTGCGCGTCCGTCAACGGTATTCCGGTCACCCAACTCATCTCGGCCGAACGCATGGCGGAAATCGTCGCGCGCGCCCGCACCGGCGGCGGCGAAATCGTCAAACTCCTCGGCACCGGCAGCGCGTTCTACGCTCCGGCCGCCGCGACCGCCAGCATGGTCGAAGCGATCGTTCGCGACCAAAACCGCGTCGTCGCGGTCGCCGCGTACTGCGACGGCGTCTACGGCGTCGACGGTTACTACGTCGGCGTTCCGGTCGTCCTCGGCGACGGCGGCGTCAAGAAGATCGTCGAACTCCAAATGACCGACGAAGAAAAAGGCCTCTTCGCGAACAGCGTCCAAGCCGTCCGCGACCTCGTTTCGACGATGCACGGCCTCGTCGGCTGAATTCGCTAACCGTCGAGATCGAACGACTTCGCGCCGCGACGTTTCCCGACGAGGCGGCGCGCTTTCCCGTTCGTTAAATTTCGACGCGCGATTCGAACGCTTCCGCTCAACGTTAAAAGCCGCTTGATTTCCGAGCCGTTTTTAACGTCGGGCGGCGTTTTTCTTGCGTCGCTTCCAAGAGCGACTCTAACGCGGTTTTCGCTCGCCCGTTCGAGAAGGGGTCAAGGAGTTTTATGTCGCCTCCGCGTCTTTCCTTCGCCGGTCTCGTCGTTTTGTGCGCCGTCGCGACGTTCGCGCTCTTCTCTGTCGCTGTTTATCGCGACCCGAGCGTTTTGACGACGTTTCCGCCCCCTTGTATTTTCCGCAAAGCGACCGGAATCTATTGCCCCGGTTGCGGTTCGACGCGGGCCCTGCGAGCGTTGCTCGAAGGCGATTTCTTCGCCGCGCTTCGTTATAATCCCTTCTCGATCGCCGCTTTTTTCGCGCTTCCGGTTCTTCTCGTTCTCGCCCGCCCGAAATTTCGCGCCGTTTATTACCGCCTCGGCGTCGTCGTTTGCGCCGTCGTTCTTGTCTTTGCCGTTTTGCGCAACGTTCCAAGTCCGGCGTTCGACTTTTTGCGCCCGCCGACCGCCGCCGTTTCTTCTTCTCCGGCGCGTTAACGCCGTTCAATTCCCCCTATTTTCTCTATTTTTCCGAACAACGCGTCAAGCGACAAAATAACGAGCGGAGCGGCTTTGCTTGTCGTTCGTTTCCCCAAGATTCCCCGACTTGTTTTTTCCGCCGCGTCGAGTAAAATAGAAATTAGCGTCGCGAACGCGTCGTTCCGCGTTTTGCAACGTCGCCAACCCTCCCATTTCTCCTATTTTACCGCGCGAGGTTCGTTATGTTTTGCCTTAAATGCGGAAATCCCCTTCCCGCCAACGCGCGTTTTTGCTCGCTCTGCGGCGTCGCGGTTCGCTCGAACGCTTCGTCGGGAATGGAGTCGCCGCTCGGCGCGTCGTCGTTCGAAACGTCCGGCGCATCCGGAACTTCTTACGATTCCTCGAATCCTTACGCGGAGTCCTCGCCGTCCGATCCTTACGCGCCGTCCGATTGGAGCGACGTCGCGAACGTTCCCGATTACTTGATTGGGAACGTTTTATCGACGCTTTTCTGCTGTCCGCCGCTCGGAGTCGCCGGGATTATTTTTTCGATTCAAACGAACTCGGCGAAAACTCGGGGCGATTTCGAGGCGGCCGCGCGCCATTCGTCGACGGCGAAAACGCTTCTGATCGTCGGTCTCGTCTGCGGCGGACTCCAAGTTTTGCTTTCCTTCCGTTGGATTGCGTTTAGCGTAATGTTCGAAATCGGTTCCCTCGGCGCGATTTGACGAACGGTCCCGCCGACGCCCGCCTAAACCGCCTATTCTCGCCAACCTAACGCGTCTCCGTCGCCGTCTCAACGCGGCGGAGCCTTGCGGCGACGTTAATCTCGGCAATTTGCTTAAAATATAAGGCTTACTGTTAGAAAAGGCTTTCTTTTTTTCAAGAAAATCGGGAAAAAATCG
>JAFTUJ010000242.1 GCA_017466305.1 Thermoguttaceae bacterium | reverse complement strand
GTCGCCCGACACGGCTCGCTCCGCCCCCCGACGCCGTCCGACGCGTCTCGCTCCGACGCCCCCCGTTGAAAACGCTCCAAAACTTATTATAATTGGTTCATGTCGAGAACGTTCGACGACGACGCCCGCCGTTCGAACGCTCTTCGCCCTTCCCCGTCCCTTTCCGAGTCGCCCATGAAAGCGTCCGCCCGCATTCGCAACCTCCCGACGCCCAGCGTTCAACGCCTCCCGGTCTACCTGCGCCTCTTAAAAGAAGCGCGGCGACGCGGCGACGACGTCGTTTCTTGCACGCGCATCGCCGAAGAATTCGGCCAGTTGAGCGTTCAAGTGCGCAAAGACCTCGCGATCACCGGCGTCTCCGGACGCCCGAAAGTCGGGTACCGCGTCGACGAACTGATCGAAGCGATCGAACGGTTTCTCGGTTGGAACGTTAAAACGACGGCGTTTCTCGTCGGCGCCGGCAACCTCGGACGCGCCATCCTCAATTACGAAGGCTTCGTCGAACACGGACTCGACGTCGCCGCGGCGTTCGACGCGAACCCGGCGCTTTTCGGCCAAACGATCAACGGTCGCGTCGTTTACCCGCTCGACCAAATCGCCGAACGCGCCGCCGAAGTTCGCCGTCAAGGCCGCGCGGTCGAGATGGGCGTCGTTACCGTCCCGGCGCGCGCCGCGCAGTCGGTCGCCGACAAACTCGTCGAAATCGGCGTTCGCGCCATTTGGAATTACGCGCCGGTTCGGCTCGACCTGCCGGACGACGTCGTTTACGAAGACGTCAAACTTTCGGCCAGCTTCGCCGTTTTGACGAACCGCCTGCGTCGCCGCGACTCCGGCCAATAATCCTTCTTTTTCTCTTTTTCACCCTCGATTTTTAATTTTCGCCCCTTTTTTTTCTCGCCGTTATTTCGGTCGTTTTTCTCGACTTAAACGACGTTTTTCCCCGTTTCCCTCTTGTTTTTTTTCGCGTTCGACGCTAAAATAATCGACCGCCGCGAGCGTCGACGCTCGGCGGCCTTCTTTTCGTCGAACGTCGTCGTTATTTAGGAGCCGTTATGTCGTCGCCTCGCCGTTTCTTCCTTCCGATCGCCGCGCTCGCGCTCGTCGGCGCCGCGACCTTCGTCTATTCCCGCTTCTTCGCGCCCTCCGTTCCCGCTCCTCCGCGCGACGACGCGCGCGTTTCGAACGCTTCCGACGCGGACGCCTCCGTCGACGCGCTCGACCGCATTTTTCCGGAGCTTTCGCAACTTTTCCCCGACCCGAACGACTGGCGCCGCCGCTCGCCGAACGTCGTCGTTCCTTCGAACCGCTCCGTCGTTTTCCTCTTCAAAAACGAACCGATCTTCTCGCAAGATCGCACCCAAGTAACGCTCAACGCTTGCACGATCGTTTTCCTCGCGACCGGGCGCGATCTCTCCGTCGCGGAACGGAGCCGTCAAGCGATCGTCTTCGAGTCGACCGATCGCGTCGTTCTCGAATTCACGAAACCGTTGGCCGACTTCGGTTCGCTCGACAATATCGACTTCGACTTTTCCTCCTTCCTCTCCGGCGAAATGAAGGGAGAAGTCGTTTTGCGTTCCGACATGAAGTCGCCGACCGCCGAAGACGACCTCCGCTTCCAAACGCGCGACCTCGTCTTTACCGGCAAGCAAATCCGAACCAATTTTGAATTTTCGTTTCGTTTTGGTCGCAACAGCGGTTCCGGACGCGGTTTGACGATCGACCTCGACGTTCCGCTCGCCGTCGCCGGACGCGACGACGCGTCGAACGCCGACGCGCCCGACGACCCCGACTCGGCGTTTCGCGCTCGCCTCGACGCGCTGCGCCAAGACGGCAACCTCGGTTGCGGCTTCTCCGTCGAACAGATCGAACTGACCGAACTCGACGGTTACGCGCGCTTTTATCTCGATCGCGCTTTTACCGACGCGCCCGCCGCCGACGCGGCCCGTTCGCAACCGCTCGAAACCGCGTCTTACATCGACGTTCGTTGCAAAAAAGGCGTCTATTTTTCCTCGCATCCGGAAAGCTTCGGCGGTTGGTGCGTCCGTTTCAACGACGCGGTCGAAGTCGTCTCCTATCGCGACGGCGCGAAAGCGGAACAACTCCTTTGCGGCTCCCTTTACCTTTACTTTCAAGACCCGGAACTGGAAAAGTTGGCGGCGGAACGCCCCGATTTTCGCCGCTTCCTCGACCGCAACGCGCCGACCGGCTCCCTCGCTCGCCTCGTTCCTTCGATCGTCCGCGCGCAACGCTCCCCGGACGCTCCGACGCTCGTTCGCGTCGACGACGGCCAAATCGAAATTTCCGCCGACGAAATTCAATACGACGTCCGCCGCCGCGTTCTCAACCTCTTCACCAACGAAGAAAACCGCGAATCGGCCCGCCTCCGCGCGCAAACCGACGCCCGCGTCGACTTCGCCGCCGACGCCGTTCAAATTCAACTCGATCAAAACAACAAGCCGCAAACGATTCTCGCGAACGGAATCGGTCGGCTCGACGCTTACCTGCGCGACGACGCCGGCGCCGAACGCCGAATTCAAGCCGATTGGCAAAACGGCCTGCGCGTCGCGCCGGAACCGAACCAACCGGATCAATATAAGTTGTCGACGCAAGGCGCCGTCGCCTTCCACTTCGACGGAGTCGGAACCTTTTCCGCTCGCGAAGCCGATTTTTGGGCGCAAGCCGTCGCGCCCGCCGCCGACGCGACGTCGCCGTCGACCGGCGCGCCGTTCTTAACGAACGTCGTTCCGATCGCCGCCTCCTTCCGCGACGACGTCGTTTTCCAAGCGCCGCGCGGCGACGCGAAAATCACCGACGCCGTCGTCGTTCGCTTCGAGACCGTTTCCGCGTCCGACGCCGACGCGAACGCCGCCCCCGTCGACGCGAACGCCCCGGAAAACGCCCCTTCAAGCCCCGCCTCCTTCCTCGCCGGAAAATCGACGCTCGGCGACGCCGACGGCTCGACCTTCCAAATGCGGGCGCGCAACCTCGACCTTTGGTGCGTCCTCGTCGACTCCCCCGCCCAAAAACGCGTCGCCGGCGTCGAAATCGACCGCGCGACCCTGCGCGGCGACGTTTCGCTCGTCGAACACGCCGCCAACGGAGCGCCGCAAATGCGCGTCGCCGCCAAAGAAGCGGAACTTGTCGCCCCCGGAACCGCCGAAGCGCGCGTTCTTCTCGTCGGCGACGCGTCCGCCGCCGCGACCTTCCAAATGCGCGAACTCGCCCTCAGCGGCTTCAACGTCGTCGTCGACCGCGCCGCGAACGCTTTCCAAGTCGTCGGGCCGGGCAAATTAGCCGTTCGCCCGCCCGCCGAGACCGCCGCGCAAACGGCGCGATCGCCGCAAATCGCCCGGCTCTTCACCGACGAACCGGTCGAAATCGAATGGGCCGAGGCGATGACGTTCGACGGTTCCGCGCTCGCCTTCCGCGGCTCCGACCGGCACAACGTCCTAATCTCGCAACGAACGCAGACGCTAAGTTGTCGCGAAGCGCGCTTTACGTTAACGCGCCCGATCTCGATTTTCGAACTCGACGCGCAAGCGACCCAAGACCTCGACGTCGCGACGATCGAATTTTTCGGCGACGTCGACCGTCCCGTTCAAATCGACGCGACCTCTTTCGGCGACGACGAAAGCCCCGACGACGGCGCGTTCTATCAAGCGTTCCTGCAAAACTTGCGGTACGAGCGCGCGTCCGAACGCTTCGTCGCGAACGGGGGCGGAACCGTCCGCGCCGCCTTCCGCAGTCGCGACGCCAACCGGCTCAATTTGCCCGCCGGTCCCCTCTCCGTCCCTTTAACCGCCGCGACGAACGCTCCAAACGCCGAACGCCCCGACG
>JAFTUJ010000241.1 GCA_017466305.1 Thermoguttaceae bacterium | reverse complement strand
GGTTTTTCGACGGTCGACGAAACGGCGGCGACGACGCAATTCGCGCCGCGACCGGCGAAAAAACGGGGACGACCGCGCAAAAACCCGCTTCCGCAAGACGCGGAACGTTCGCTCGAAACGCCGTCGGCCTTTTTCGAACGTTCCCCCGAATCCGGCGTCTCCGCTAATTTCGCGTTCGACGCCGACGTTTTTCGCGCGTCGACGCCCCGTTCGGAATCGACGGCGTCCAACGGTTCGGTTTCGCCCAATTTCGCAACTTACCTAAACGGCGCGCCTTCGCAAAGTTTCCTCGGTTCGCTCGTTCCCGCGACCGTTCCAGCTTCTCCGCTTTCCGCCGCTTCGCCGTCGAATCTTCCGGCGCCGAAACGCGGTCGCGGTCGTCCGCGCAAAAATCCGCTTCCGCCGCAAGCGTCGTTCCCCGACGCTTCGCCGACGTCGAACGCGCTTGTCCCGACGGCGGCGCAACCGTCGTTCCCGAACGCCGTCCCGACGCCGCCGAACGCTTGGGGCCTTTCCGAATCGGAACGCGCCGTTTGGGCGACCGGTTCCGCCGATTTTGCCGCCGACGCGCCGTCGAACGTCCCGCAAAAACGCGGACGCAAACCGAAAACGCCGCTCTTCCCGAACGCCGACGCCGACGCCGCCGACGCGCGCGACGCCGAAGTTCTGCGCGACGCCAACGGTTTCAACATCGTTAAAGTCGCGAAACCGCAAGCGCGAACCGCGGTCGCTTCGTCCGCTCGTTTGGCGTCGCTCGACACGTTCGTCGAAGGTTTTTCCAACCAATTGGCGCGCAAAATCGCCGACGTCGCGATCCTGCAACCGGGCGCGATGAACCCGATTTTCATCGGCGGCCCGACCAGCGTCGGCAAAACGCACCTTTTGGAAGGGATCTGCGAACGCTACGGGCGCTACCCGAACCGCAAACCCGCGCTATATATGACGGCGGAGCAGTTTACGACCGCGTTTATTCAAAGTTTGCACGGCGGCGCCGGTTCCTTCCGCGACCGTTTCCGCAACATTTCGCTCCTCGCGGTCGACGACCTCCATTTCCTCGAAGGAAAAACGACGACGCAGATCGAACTCCTCAGCGTCGTCGACATGTTGCGCCAACGCAACGTCCAACTTATTTTTTCCGCGAACCGTCCGCTCGCCGAGTTGACCAAATTGAGCGGCGAACTGACGACGCGCGTTCAAGGCGGTTTCGTTTGCCAAATCGGGCCGCCGGAACGAGAAATGTTGTCGCAAATTTTGCGTCAAATGGCGCTCGAGCGCCGAATCGCGCTTTCGGACGAGGTTTGCCGCTTCGTTGTTTCGCGCTTCACGACGCACGCTCGCCAACTTTCCGGCGCGCTAAACCGTCTTTACGTCGCGCACTTGACGACCGGCGCCCCGATCGACGTTCCGTTCGCGCAAGAAGCGCTCGCCGACTTGATCGCGTCGAACGTCCGCGCCGTTAAGTTGGAAGACGTCGAACGCGTCGTTCAAGAAACGTTTGGGCTCGACGACGAAGAGCTGAAATCGAAATCGCGTTCGAAACGTTGCGCCGACCCGCGAGCTCTCGCGATGTGGTTGGCGCGCAAACACACTCGTTCCGCGTTGGCCGAAATCGGCGCCTATTTTGGCGGACGGCGACACAGCGCGGTTCTTTCGGCGCAAAAAAAAGTCGACCGTTTGCTCCAAACGAACGGGTCGATCGAAAACGGTTCCGCCGCTTTTGCCGTCGCCGACGCGATCGAACGCTTGGAACGCTCGTTAGCGCGTTCGCGAAGTTAACCGCTCCGAAATTCGCTCCCCTTGACGCGAGCGTTCGAACGCGCGAAACGCTCCTTGCCGCGTTCGAGAAATAACAAAACGTTCCGAAAATCACCGCTCCTAACGGCGGCGTTTTCCTCTTATTTTGCCCAATTTATCGAGTGTATCTAAGAAGCAAGACGATTCGCCGCCGCGAGTCGTCTTTTTTTTGCGCCGCGTCGGTTCCGGCGTCGCGACGTCCGCGCTTGGAACGACCAAAAAAAAAACGCGACGACCTTGCAACCGTTGTCAGCGCGAACGGTCGACGCCGTCCGCGCTTGGAACGACCCCCAAAAAACGCGTCGACCTTGCAACCGTTGTCAGCGCGAACGGTCGCGCCGTCCGCCCTTGGAACGCCCCCAAAAAAACGCGTCGACCTTGCAACCGCCGTCAGCGCGACCGGTCGACGCCGTCCGCGCTTGGAACGACCAAAAAAAAAACGCGTCGACGTTGCAACCGTCGACGCGTTTTTTTCGCTCCTTTTTTCAAAAAGCCGTCAATCAGAAAATTTCGTCGTCTCCGCCAAACGGATCTTCGTCGTCGCTCGCTTCTTCGTCGGCGAACGGGTCGTCTTCGGCGGTTTCGGCGTCGCTATCGTCGGCGAACGGATCGTCTTCGGCGGCTTCTTCCTCGGCGTCGGCGTCGCTATCGTCGGCGAACGGGTCGTCTTCAACGACTTCTTCGGTCGCGGCGTCCGCTTCGTCGACGTCGACGGCGGGCGCGTTTTCAACGGCGTTCGGCGCGGACGCGGGCGCGCTCGGCGCGACGTCTTCGGAACCGGTTTCGATCGCTTTCGCCAAACGCGCGGCGACGTCGGCGCAAGTTTCGTCGCGATGACTCAGCGGTTTTTCTTGTTGCGTTTCGCGCAAGCATTGAATCAACCCGTCGGCGGAAACCAAATAGACGCGGTCCGTTTCGCGATTGAAGATTTGGAATTTCGTCGGCGCAAGAGTCACCGTCTTCAAACGAGCGCCGTTCGCGCGATCCAACACCGCCAAACGGTCGAGTTGGTCGAAGACGTAAAGACGCGTCGCGGAAGCGGAAATCAAACGTTTAACGCCGGCGGCTCGCCAATTTTCCAAACCGGTTTTCAGGTCGAGCGCGAAGAAATCGCCGGAGTCGACCGGAACGTAAACGTCGTAAACGAGCCCTTGTTTCGCGGAAAAATCTTTGAACGCCGAAACGCGCTCGCTCACCGGGCTCTGCGTCAAGTATGTCCAGCGCACTTTGCCGTTGGCGTCGTTGATCGCGAAGACGCTGCCGGAGTTGACGCCGACGATCGCGAGCCCGCCCTTGCGGCGCGCCGGTTCCAACGCCATATTTTGCGCGGAAAGGTCTTGCGGCACATAGAACGGAGCGCACGAAACGTCGTCGCGCGGCGCCAAGAAGCGGTTCCCATAACGCGACTCGTTCAAATAAGCGACTTGCGGCGTCGCCTGCAATTTATACAGAAGTTGCAGCGGATTGTTCACCGCGTCGCGTTGCAATTCGCCGATCATCAACCAACCTTGGTCGGTCGTCCAGATCACGCGGTCGACGCCGTAAGACTGCGCGCCCAAAATCGGCGCGGCCGCCGCGACGCCAAGAGTCGGGCACTGATGCGGACGCGCTTCGCTCAAAGGCGCGAGCAAGTATTGCTTCGTCCCGTTCGCGGCGTAATCCGCTTCGAGTTCCGCTTTCATTTCCTCGGCCATTTTCGCGTCTTTAGTCGCTTCCAACATCGCTTCGAGCGTTTTTTGCGCCTCGGGTCGCTCCGTTTCGCGACGTTTGACCGGATACGCGTACAAACGTTGCGAATAAACCGGAACGTAAACTTCGCGCTCGGTCGCGACCGGAGCCGCCGACGGTTGGCCGAAAACTTCCGTTTCGTCGAGGAACTTGCCGCTAAAACGATCGTAAACGACCAAGCGCGTTCCGCAAAGAACGGCGACGATCTTGCTGTTGATCGCCGGAGCGGTCAAATATTCGCGCCCGACGTTGACGGTCCAAAGCGTCGTTCCGTTTTCCGCGTCGATCGCCTGCAGGACGCCGCCGTTGGTCGTAATAAAGACGACGCCGTCTTGAAGCGTCGCGCTTGTAACTTCCTCGCGGTCTCGATCGAGCGTCGCTTGCGCGAACCAAGCGCGAGTCAGCCCGGCCGCCTGCGCGTCCCTCTCCGCGACGAGGCGGGATTTAGCGATCCCCGCCGCCGTCGCGTTCGCGGCGACGCAAACGCTCATAAGACAAAAAATCAAGCCAATCGCGAAATGTCGTTTCATTCGAAATCCTTCTATTCAATCCGTTCGACGTTCTTCGACGACGAAAACGCCCGACGCCGTTTGAAACGCGCTCGCCGCAAGCGGCGCCCAACGTTCCAACGCGCGTCGCTCCAAAGTCGTTTTTCCGGCGACGCCGAAACGGCGGTTCGTCTATATTCTAATGATAATCCGAAGACGCGCAATTTGGAACGCCCCCCCGCCTTTTTTTTGAAAAATTTTTCGCAATTCGGGCGATTGAGCCGATTCTATCGTTTAAACGCCCGCCTCGTTCCCTTCGTTCCAACGGCGACGCTCGCGTTTCTCGCCGCCGTCCCCCTGCAATCCGCGCAACCGTCCCAAACCTCCGCCCCGCGCCGCCTCTTCAACGTTCGTCGCGCCGACTTTAGCGTCGTCTCGCGCCAAATCTTTTTTTTCTCCCCAAAAAAACGCGCCGAACGTTGCAACCGGAGCGACCGGAAAAACCTTGCCGAAACCGCTTTTGATTTTATTTTTCTCGCGTTCGGACGATTCTAGCAAAGTGAAAAAAAGAAACGGAGCCCGCAAACCGCCTCGCGCGGTCTAAACTTCGTCGAACGCCGGAAAGCCGATCGAGAACGCGCCCGTCGCGGTTTTTCCCCTCTCGGTCTCGCTTCTCCTCGCGCCCCCGACGAAACCGCTCCGTTCCAACGGCGATCGGCCCGATCGGCCCGATCGACGCGGCGCGCGTTTTCTCCGCGTCGCGGCGATTTGCGACGTCGGTTTCGCGCTTTGTCGTTTTGTCATTAATATATTAATGTCGCCGCAAGCCGAGAACGACGCCCGACGCGCCCCTCGCCCCCCGATGTTTTAACGGCGTTTCCCCCTTTGTTCGAACCGCTCGACGCCGACTCGAACCGAAACGCGAACGCTCGGCGTCGACCCGCGGAACCGCAACGGACCTGTTTATGAATCCCGAAAACTTTAGCGACCGATCTTTTCGCGACTTCCCCGTCAAAAAGAAATGGTGCGACCCCAACGACGTCCCGTTCGTCGGAAGCCTCCCGGAAACGCTGCGCGTCTTCCAAAAAGTCGCCGGTTACGACCTCCGCTTTTTCCGCGCCGGCTCGTCCGAAAACGACGCCGTCGCCGCCGAAACGCTCGAAAACGCGGCGGACGCCTCCGAACAAGCCCTCCGAATCCCGGTCGGCGACCCGAACGTTAAAATTTTTGGCGCGCTCGTTCTGCGTTCGTCCCAAGACCTCGAACCTCGCGTCCCTTGGGCGAACGCCGTCGCGTTGGCCCAAGCCTTGGCCGCGACGCTCGGAGAAAATTACCGCTGGCGAACCGAACTCGTCGAACGCGAAGCCGAATTAGCCGTCGCCGCGACGCCAAACGCCGAACCAACCGACGAAAGCGCCCGTCTCGCCTCGCGACTCCGCGACGTCCTCAAAACCGGCGCGAAAGCCCTCGGAGGTTTCGACGCCGCCGCGCTCTACCTCCTCGACGACGAAACGACGCGCCTCAAAGTCCGCGCTCTTTGGGGACTCCCGACCGATCGCTTCCTCGACCCGCCGCGCCCCTTGCGCGGAGCCCGCGCCGACGTCGAAGCCCTCCTCGGAAGCGCCGTCGTCCTCAACGAAGCCTACTTGGCCGAAGCTTGGAAAGCCCCGGAAGACTTCGATTGCTCCCTTTGCGTCCCGGTCGCTTCGGAAACGACGATTCTCGGAACAATTTGGTTCTTCTCGAATCAAAAAAGAGAAATCGAAACGCGCGAACTCGAAACGCTCGAACTAATCGCCGGACGAATCGTCGCCGAACTCGAAAAGGAAACGCTCCGCCAAGATAACGAACGCCTCGCGACCTCCCAACGTCGTTGGGAAAAAAGCGGCGAAGAAACGTCGCGCAAAGAAAGTTAGGCAAAAGACGCAAAACGCGCAAAAAACACAAAACGGCGAACCTTAGCGGGTCGTCGTTTTTTTACCTATTTTAACGCGTTGTCTCGTTCGACGCGCTTTTTAGGAATCGTTCGGGCAAAAAAGGGAAAAAAGATGAAAAAAATTTTCGTCTCCCCCCTTGCGACGCGCGACTCTTTATGTATATTGGGATATTAAACGGTATTTCGAGCAAACGCCCTAACGTCGCCTCCCCTTTGGAGCCGACGTCTCGGCGGAAGAAAACACACACGGTTGGTAAATAATATGTCTAAACCTCCTGCATTCAAAAAGAATCGTATCAATCGCAAACGTTCCAAGGCGAAGATCCGCAGCAAGAAACGCGATCCGTTGAGCGTCAACGGCGAACGTCCGCGCCCGATGTTCGTCGACTACAAAGACGTCGAACTCCTCAAGAAGCTGACGAGCCGCCAAGGTAAAATCATCAGCCGTCGCAAGACCGGCTGCTCCGCCGTCAGCCAACACGCCGTCGCCGCCGCCGTCAAACGCGCGCGCTTCATGGCGTTGATGCCGTACGTCGGCGACTGAGTTTCGCCCATTGATTTTCGACGCCGGAGCTTCGCTCGAAAAGTCGACCGCGCGGTTTTTTCCGCGTCGCCGCTTAGTTCGCGGTTCGGTTGAGTTGTTTCGCCAAACCGGCGACGGCGCGACGCGACGTTCCGCATTCCGTCGTCGAAAATCGTCCGAACGCTTTCCTTAGCGAAACAGGTTTTGCGAATCGCGCGCTTTTGACGTTATCGCGTCGGCGCGCGGTTGGCAAAACCTTTTATTCGTTTTAATCGCGCGACGGTTTCCGCCCCGAGGCGACGCCGCCGAGCCCTTTGCGCCCCCGTTTTGACGCTCGTCGTCTCCCGTCCCGTTTTCGCGAGTCGCTTTTGCCGCGCCTCGCCCCCGTCTCTCGCCCTTGCGCAGGAGTCCGCGCTATGTCCGATCAAACGAGCCCCAACGCCGCTTCCTTCAACTCGATCGAAGAAGTTAGCCGCAAAGCCGACGTTCTTATCGAAGCGATGAAATGGATCCGCGAACACCGCGGCGCCACCGTCGTCGTCAAACTCGGCGGCAGCCTGATGGAAGACGAAATCGCGATGATGCACCTCTTCACCGACCTCGTCTTTATGGAGTCGGTCGGAATTAAGCCGGTCGTCGTTCACGGAGGCGGCGCCGCGATCAGTCAAGCGATGAAAGACGCCGGAATCGAACCGCGCTTCGTTCAAGGGCGACGTTACACCGACGACGCGACCCTCGCCGTCGTTCGCGAAGAATTGGCGCACAAAATTTCGAAAAGTCTCGTCGACTCGATCAAATTTTACAGCGGTTCCGCCGTCGCGCTCTCCGACTGCTTCGACACGAACGTCCTTTACGGTCGCAAAACGGCGCAATTCGACGCGGACGGCGCCGAAATCGACCTCGGTTGGGTCGGCGAAGTTACCCGCGTCGACGTCGACAAAATCCGCGAATACTGCGACCGCGGCGTCATTCCGGTCATCCCGTCGTACACGATCGTCGACGACGGCGGTCGCAACGGTTTGAACGTCAACGCCGACGTCGCCGCGACCGAAGTCGCCAAACAACTCGGCGCCGACAAACTCGTTTTCGTCAGCGAAGTCAACGGCGTCCGCACCGACCCGAACGACCCGGCCTCGATGATCAACTCGCTGACCGCCGAAGCCGCGAAAAAACTCCTTGCGTCCGGCGCCATCGTCGGCGGGATGATTCCGAAAATCCAATCCTGCTTGAAGACGCTCGAACGCGGCGTCAAAAAGATTCACATTATCAACGGTCGCATCCGCCACGCGCTCCTGCTGGAAATCTTCACCAGCCAAGGCGTCGGGACGGAAATCGTCCAAGACTGACCGCTCGCCGACTCGTTTTCGGCAAGCGAAGCGTTTTAGGCAAATTAAACAATTTAGGCAAGCTTTACCCAACGGTTAATTTCAACCGAAAGGGCCTTTTCCGTCGGGGCGCGTTTTTCGTTCCCGTCGGTCGCTTGTTTGATTCCTTAATTTGCCGTCGACGCTTGTTTCGCGTCCGCTTCCCGCTCGAGTTTGACGCTCGAACGCCGGGCGCGCCCCGTTTTAACCGCCCTTCCCGCGACGAAAATCGCGCTCGGACGGAGTTTTTGCGTTAAAATAGGTTATTTAGGAAGTTTAAACCGCAATGTCCAGAAGCTCGCAAGAAATTATTTCGCTCTTCGACGAATACGTCATCCCGAATTACACCCGTTACCCGGTCGCGCTCGTTCGCGGCGAAGGGCCGTACATTTGGGACGCCGAGGGCGTTCGTTATCTCGACTTTTTCCCGGGTTGGGGTTGCAACCTCTTCGGGCACTGTCCGAAACCGGTCGTCGAAGCGCTGAAAAAGCAAGTCGAGCGTCTTCTGCACGTCCCGAACAGCTGGCACCAAGAAGAGCAAGGCGTTTGGGCGAAAATGCTCTCCGAACGCGGCTTCGGCGGCAAAGCGTTCTTCTGCAACTCCGGCGCCGAAGCGAACGAAGCGGCGATTAAGCTCGTCCGCCTCCACTCGACGCCGAAGGGCAAATACAAGATCATCACCTTCCAAGACTCCTTCCACGGGCGCACGATGGCGACCGCGACCGCGACCGCGCAACCGAAGTACCAAAAGGGCTTGGAACCGATGCTTCCCGGTTTCGTTTACGTCCCTTACGGCGACTTGGCGGCGGTCGAAGCGGCGATCGACGACGAAACCGCGGCGATCATGATCGAGCCGATTCAAGGCGAAGGCGGCGTCCGCGTTCCTCCGCCGGGCTTCCTCGAAGGGTTGCGCGCTCTTTGCGATAAAAACGACATGCTCCTCGTTTTCGACGAAGTGCAAACGGGGATGGGGCGCACCGGAAAATGGTTCGCGTATCAATATTTCAACGTCGTTCCGGACGTGATCACGTTGGCCAAGGCGCTCTGCAGCGGCGTCGCGGCGGGCGCGATGATGACGACGAAAGAACTGGCGCCGAGCTTGCGTCGCGGGATGCACGCCTCGACGTTCGGCGGGAACTCGGTCGCCGCCGCGGCCGGTATCGCGACGATCGAAATGATCGAAAACGAGGGTCTCCTCGAAAAAGCGACCGTTCTCGAACAACGCGCTAAAGAACGAATGAACAAGTGGGCGTCCGAACTCGACTTCATTCAAGAAGTTCGCGGCGTCGGGGCGATGATCGGCCTCGAGCTGAAAATCGACGGCGCTTGCTTCGTCGAACGTTGCATGAAAGAAAAACTGCTGATCAACTGCACGCACGGCTCGGTTATCCGACTCCTTCCGGCGGTCAACACGCCGCTCGACGTTTTCGACGAAGGTCTCGATATCCTTGAAGCCGCTTTGAAGAAGGGAGCCTAATTCCGATGAAACCGCGCCACCTCCTTTCGCTCGCCGACGTTTCGGTCGACGAACTGAAATCGATTTTGCGAATCGCCGAAGAATTGAAGGCCGACTTCAAGAAGGGCGTTCGTCCGAAGCGCCTCGACGGCAAAGTGTTGGGCCTCATTTTCGAAAAAATGTCGCTCCGCACCCGCGTCAGTTTCGAAGCCGGAATGACGCACCTCGGCGGCGGCTCGATGCTCCTCGAAGAGCAACACATCGGCCTCGGCAAGCGCGAATCGGTTCCGGACGTTTCCCGCGTCCTCAGCTCGATGGTCGACTGCATCGTTTTCCGCGCCAAGAAACATACGACGGTCGAAGAGTTCGCGAAATACTCGACCGTTCCGGTTATCAACGCTCTGACCGACAAGTCGCACCCCTGCCAAGCGTTGGCCGACATGTTGACGATTAAGGAAGAGTTCGGCTCCCTCGACGACGTGAAAATCGCTTGGATCGGCGACTCGAACAACGTCGCGGCCAGCTTGGTCGAAGCGTCGGCGATGCTCGGCGTCAAAATCGTTATTTCGTCGCCGGAAGGGTACCGCTTCTCCGACGCGGAAATCGCCGAGATGACCGCGCAAGCGCAACCCGGGTTCGAACTCGAACAAATCGCCGACCCGAAAGAGGCGGTTCGCGGTTGCAACGTCCTTTATACCGACGTTTGGGTCAGCATGGGGCAAGAAAGCGAAGAGGCGAAACGCAAGGCCGACTTCGCCGCGTACCAAGTCAACGGCGACCTGATGAAGGCGGCCCGTCCGGACGCGATTTTCCTCCACTGCCTCCCGGCGCGCCGCGGTCTCGAAGTTACCGACGAGGTGATGGACTCGCCGCAAAGCCGCATCGTCGAGGAAGCGTCGAACCGGATGCACGCGCAAAAGGGCCTCCTCGTTTGGCTCTTGGAAAACTAAGCGCCGAAACCGTTTCGAGTCGGTTTTACGCCGCTCGGCGACGATTTTGCCCTTAACTTAACCGAACGTCGCGGCGCCGCGTTGAAAGCGACGGCGCGACGTTTTGTTTTAATTGTCGACTTTTTCCCGTTTTACCCCTGTTTTTCGTCGGCGGAACGTTCCCCGAACGCCCCCCTATTTTCCCGAGGCGCCCATGTTTATCTCTCTTGACTGGATTTCCGATTTTGTCGATATTTCCGACGTCGAGCCGAAAGTCGTCGCCGACCGTTTGACGATGGCGACCGCCGAAGTCGAAGGTTGGTCGACGCTGACCCGTTACGTCGACGGCGTTTACGTCGGCGAAGTCGTTTCCGCCGAACCGTTCGAGACGGAAGACGGTAAAAAGCGAACGTTCTGCAAGGTCGACTGCGGAGAGCGCGGCGTCTTCACGACCGTTTGCGGCGCGCCGAACGCTCGCGTCGGGTTGAAGTCGGCGTTCGCCCCGGCCGGAACGACGCTCGGCGAGAAAAAGATCGAAGCCGCCGAGGTTTACGGTCGCCCGAGTCAAGGGATTTTGTGCAGCGCCGCCGAACTCGGAATGAGCGATTGGCACGAAATCGTCTTCGAATGCCCGGCGTCGACCCCGAACGGCGCCCCGTTCTCCGATTTCGTCCCGGCGACCGACGTTCTCATCGAAGTCGACAACAAGAGCCTGACGCACCGCCCCGACCTTTGGGGCCATTACGGCTTCGCTCGCGAATTGGCGGCGATCTTCCACCGCGAACTGAAACCGCTCCCGCGACACGACGTCGACCAATACGCCGACCTCCCGGCCTTCCCGGTCGAAATCGCCGACGAAAACTGCCCCTGCTACTCCGGAATCGTTTTCGGAATCGAAGCGGGCGCGGCGCAAGTCCCGTCGCCGATCAAGATGCAGCGCCGCCTGCACGCGCTCGGTCAACGCACCTACGACCTCCTCGTCGACGTTACGAACTACGTTTCGCTCGAACTCGGTCAACCGACGCACGCCTTCGACGCCGACAAAGTGTCGAACATCCGCGTCGCGCCGATGGGAGCGCCGGGCGTCTTCACGACGCTCGACGGAACGGAACGCAAGATGCAAGCGGACGATATGATGATCTGCGACGGTTCGAAACCGGTCGCGATCGCCGGGATTATGGGCGGTCTCGAAACGGAAATCACCGGCTCGTCGACCCGCGTTATGCTCGAATCGGCGAACTTCCGCGCCGCTCGCATTCGTCGCACCGCCGGTCGCTTGAATCTCCGCACCGACGCGTCGCAACGTTACGAAAAAACGCAACCGCCGGCAAACGTTAAGGTTGGGACGGAGCGCATTTTGAAGCTCGTCGAAGAGTCGGGCGTCGCTTACCGCGTCGAAACCCGCTTCTCGCTCGCGGGCGACCTCCAAGACGAGACGCGTTGGATCGAACTCCCGCCGGGTCGCTTGAACAAACTCGTCGGCGTCGATTTCCCGCAAGAAAAAGCGCTCGAAATTCTCCGCTCCATCGAGTTCCAAGCGGATTACCTCCCGGACGGAACGCTCCGCGTCGGCGTCCCGGCGTTCCGCAGTACGAAAGATATTTCGATCGAAGAGGATATCGTCGAAGAAGTAACGCGCATTTACGGTTTCGACAACATCGCGCCGATTTTGCCGGAAGCGCCGCTGAAACCGCTTTACGTCGAGGAGTACATTCGCCTCGAACACCGCGCCCGCCGCTTGCTCGCGCTCGGTTACGGCTTCCTCGAAGTTCACAATTACGGCTGGACGAACGACAATTGGACGGCGGCGCTCGGTTTCGACGCGGGCGAAACGTTGACGCTCCTGAACCCGGTTTCCCCGGCGGAGTCGCATCTTCGCACGACGCTTATGCCGAACCTCCTCGCGCTCGTCGCGAAAAACCGTCCGTTCCGCGATTCGTTCCGCTACTTCGAACTCGGTCGCGTCTACCGCTTAATCGGCGCCGTCGACGACCAACGCAAGCCGAAGGACAGCGCGGAAAAATGCGACGAAGTCCCGCGTTTGAGCGGCGTTAGCTTCGTTCAGTCGGGCGTTTCGATCGACGATCATTACCTCGAAATTAAGGCGGCGATCGAAGATTTGGGCTCGATTTTCCTTCAAAACAACGAAGAGCTGAAATTCGTCGCGACGAAAGAAGACAAAACGCCTTGGCAAACGGTCGATCATTCGGTCGAAATTTACCGCGGCGAAACGAAGATCGGCGCGCTCGGCGTTCTCGACAAGAAAGCGCTCTCCGTCGTTTCGCCGGAAGGCGGGCAAGTCGTTTGGTTTGAGTTGGAACTCGACCAATTCGCCGGGAACCTTTACCCGTCGCTGCGTTTCGTCGAACCGCCGAAATTCCCCGGCTCTTGGCAAGACTTCTCGCTCGTTTGGCCGCTCGAATCCGGGTACGAAGGCCTTTCGGCGAAACTCGACGAGTTCGCGCACCCGCTCCTGTTGAAACGTTCGTTTCTGACGATGTACAAAGGCAAGGGGCTCGAAAAAGGGTTCGCGAGTTACTCGTTCCGCTTCGAGATCGGCGCGACCGACCACACGCTCAGCGGCGAAGAGATCGACGATTTCCACCAAAAATTCCTCGATTTCCTCAAAGCGAACGAAATTTCGCTCCGTTAATTCGATTTTAAACCGATAAAAACCGCTCGGCGACGCCGTTCTCTTCGCGATTTCGGCGTCGACGGTTCGCGTTTGCGCCGTTGAAGACCGTTCGTTCCGACGAGCGGTCTTTTCTATTTTTCCCGTCTTCTCTATTCGACGCTTTCCTTGTCTTTTCGCTTTTCCGCTTAATCGCAAGAAGCCGCGTCGTTCGCCGCGACGCGCCGACCGTTCCAAACCGCCCGTCTTTCCCAACCGTTTCAACGCGTCGAACGTCGACGGCAAAACGTTAACGTCGAGAAAAAAAGCGGTTATTTTGCGCGACGTTCCTTGATTTTCGCCGATATTCTCCATAAAATGAAGATAGCGGAGCGGTTCCGGTTCGCGCCGAACCCGTTCTTTCCCAACTTCGCCCATCTTACCATTCTCCCCCAACCCGCAAATTTTAGCGAGGCGGTCGCCAAGCGCGCCGTCCAAACCCAAACGAGGAAACGTTATGTCGCATTGGAAAAAAATCGTTCTCTCCCCGTATTTTGCGGCGACGACGGGCGCGACGGCGCTCGCGTTGACGTTGGGCGCCGCGAACGCTCAAAACGCGCCGATTCCGGTTCCGTCGACGCCGACGCCCTCCGTTCCCGCTCTGCCCGACGCGACGACTCCCGCTTTCCCGCCGACCCCGTCGAACCCGGATCCGCTCGGAATCGGAACGACGGCCGCCG
>JAFTUJ010000240.1 GCA_017466305.1 Thermoguttaceae bacterium | reverse complement strand
GAATCGAACGAGTTTCGCGAACTCGAGACGGGCGGGCGCTCGCGAAAGGCGCGACGAGGAAACGTCGAGCTTGTCGAGAGCGACCGCCTGTCGCGGCGCGCGAAAAAACTCGACGACGCGTCGGAGGCGCCGTCGAGCGCAAAAGTTGGGACGGGCGAGCGGAACTCGCGCCGTCCCGAAGGTTAGGTTAGCCGGCGGTCGAACGGTTCCAAGGGAAGGCGAAACCGCGCGGGTTTTTCAACGCCGGCAGGCTTTCCTCGACCGGCGCGGCGCCGCGGACGCGAGTTTGTTCGGCGTCGCGACTCGACGCGCCGCGTTTTTCGTCGTCGGCTTTGGTCGTCGACGTTTTGCGAGCGGTCGAAGACTTCGCGGCGTTCGCTTTCGCGTTCGAGCGGCTCGCGTTCGAGCGGCTCGCGTCCGTTTCGGCTCGGGCGACTCGCGTCGCGGTCGAGCGTTTTTCGGCGGAGGCGGAGCGGACGGCGTCGTCGCGTCGCGTCGAACGTTCGGCCAAATCGTCGTCGTCCATTAGGATGAACGTCGGTTCGGCGTCGGTTTCCGTTTCGACGGCGGGAATCGCGGGGCGTCGCGACTCGGCGGCGGAGGTTCGCGAGGGAGTTACGCGGGCGCCGGGCGTCGTTTTCGCCGTCGAGTTTCTCGCCGCGGACGTTCGTTTCGTCGTCGGCGTCGTCGGAACGGGCGTTTGCGGACGTTTCTTATAATCGCGACTCGGGTCGTAATCCGGGACGGCTTCCAACTCGTTCATTTGATCCGGGTGAAGGAGATCGTTGACGATGTTGCGCGTCTTCTTCGTTTCGCGGCCTTGGTTGGTCGCGGCGTCGTAAAGGCCCATATCGCCGTTGATTTCCATCGCTTCGGAAAGGTTGACGTTCGTTTTGCCCATTTCGACGCGAACGATTTCCTCGAAATCTTCCGCCGTGCGCAAGATGCGCGGCGTCATGACGATGAGGAGTTCTTTGCGTTGTTCGCGCTCTTGGTCGTAACGGAAGAGCCAACCGAGTCCCGGGACGTCCGACAGGTACGGGACGCCGCGACTGATTTTTTCCTTCGTCGAGGTCAAAAGACCGCCGAGCATGACCGTTTCGCCGTCGCGGGCGCTGATCGCCGTCATCGCTTGGATCGTGTCGATCGACTGCGATTTGATGACTTCGCCGTCTTGCGAGTAAATCGGAACCGCGTCGGCGTCGTTCCCGAGGGACGATTTTTCGGCGCCGATTTCCATGACGACGCGACCGTCTTTCGTAACGCGCGGCGTCACGAGGAGGATCAGCCCGACCGGCGTGTCGGTCGTGTTCATTTGAACGCCGTAGTTGGTCGTCGTCGTGCCGTTGATGCGCGGGACGCGTTGCCCGACGAGGATGAACGCCTGTTGGTTGTCCATCGCCGTAATTTGCGGGCGGCTGAGGATTTGCAGACGGTTCTTCTCGCGGAGCGCGCGGAGCGTAACGTCGACCGAGCGGCTGCTGGCCGAGAGAACGAACCCGCCGTAACCGAGGGCCGAACTCGACGCGCCCATTCCGAAGTTGTTTAGAACCTGTCCGGCGATGTTCGTCGCGGGGACGCCGGAGTTCATATTCGTTCCGGGGCCGCCGCTTCCGACGATATCGAAACCGGGCGAACCGGTCGCGCCGCCGGTTCCGGCGTTGGTGATAAGGCTGCGGTCGAAGGACGACGCGTCTTGCAAGCCGGCTTCGATCCCGAATTCCTCTTGGTCGGTGAGGGTAACTTCGGCGATCAAGACCTGAATAACGACTTGCGGCGGGTCGGCGTCGAACGTTTTAATCATTTCGAGGATTTTCTCGATATGTTCCGGCGACGCGCTGACGATGATCGAGTTCGAGATCGATTCCGGAATGACGATGACCTGCGATTCGTAAAGTTGGTACGTCGTCAAGACTTCCGAAAGCGTTTCGAGCTGTTGCTTTTGCGCGAGGTAATCGTCGATCGCCGTCGCGACGACGTCGGCGCGAATGTTGCGCAGTTGAACGACTTCTTCGACCCGTTCGGTCGCGTCTTGCACGTCGAGCGCGACGATGAGCGCGTCGACGATCGCGAGTTCGCGCGGCGCGGCGGCGGCGATGATGACGTTCGTGCGCGTGTCGATGGCGAACCGAACCGGAACGAACGTTTCTTCGCCTTCGGCTTGCGGGAGCGTCGGCGTCGCGACGGCGTCGTCGCTCGTCGCGAGGAGCGATTGGAGCGTTTGCATGATCGACGAAGCGTCGCCGTGTCGCACTTGGAAGAAGCGGATTTCCGCTTTTTTCGGCGCGACGTCGAGGAGTTCGATCAACTTCGCCATAAACTCCATGCAGTCTTCCGGCGCGTTGACGATCAGCTGGTTGTGATAAACGTCGGCGCTAACTTCGACGTCCATCATGACGCCGGATTGAATCAAGCGTTGGCCGGTTTCGTCGACGGAGAGGAGTTCGAGGACGGGGAACTTCGCCGCGTCGGTTTCGAGCGTTCCTTGTTTCGCCGGGAGGATCGCGTTTTGGATCGTCGTCAAAATGTCTTCCGCGAGGGAGTTTTTGAGCGGGAAAATCCGCGTAACGAGTTTCGCGTCCGTCGTGTTGACGTCGAGTTCGACGAGGAGTTTCTCGATTTCGAGCCAATCGTTCGGCGACGCTTGGACGACGAGCGAGTTGGTGCGAACGTCGGTGAAGACGAGGATGCGCGGCGCGAACCCGCCGGTTCCGTCGACGAGCGGCGTCGGGAACGTATCGGTCAGGAGCGCGGCGATTTCGGTCGCGGACGCGTACTTCAAGCGAACGACGCGCAACATGCCTTCGCCGTCGGCGATCGGTTTGTCGAACACTTCGATCAAATTCTTCATATCCTCGAAGGCCTG
>JAFTUJ010000239.1 GCA_017466305.1 Thermoguttaceae bacterium | reverse complement strand
CGGCGGCTTCGGCACGTTCGACGAACTCTTCGAAGCGTTGACGCTCCGCCAAACCGAACGGATGCAACATTTGCCGATCGTCCTTTTCGGTCGCGAATTTTGGGAAAGCGTCGTTAATTTCCCGAAGCTCGTCGAATACGGCGTTATTTCTCCCGGCGACCTCGACCTCTTCCAGTACGCGGAGACCGCCGAAGAAGGCTGGGCGATTATCGAAAAGTATTACGCGAACGAAGCGATTCGGCAAAATTAACGGTCGCGCCGACTTTAACGTCGTTTGCCGCGAACGGTCGCTCGTTCGACGCGTCAAAATCGTTTCGAACGGGCGACTCCGGAGCGAATTTCTCGTTAAGAAGCGTCGACGCCGCTTCCCTTTCAAACGAAAAGGAGTATAATAAAGGGTCGACATAACGGAAGACGAACGCGGTTTCGCGTCGCGTTTTCAACGATTGGCCATTTTTGGCGCTTAAAGCTAAAAAGCGAACGACAACGGAAAAACGAACGATGAACTTGATTTCGAAGAATCTCAAAGCTCGCCTCCTCTCGCTCTTTTACGCGCTCGCCGTTTTTTTGACGACGTCGCCTCTCGTCCTCGCCGCCGAAGAAGATGAGGAGGCCAAGGCGTCCGAACCGGTTTGGGTTCTTAGTTGGGCGTCGTTTATTCTGTTTTGCGGACTGACGGTCGCCATTTGCGTTTTCTTTTCGCGTCGTCGCGAAACGCTCTTGACGAACGAAGAGCAAAAGCAAGTCGCCGCGCTCGCCGCCGAACGCCTCGCCGAACGTCGCAAAGCGGAACGCTTGGCGCGCATGCAAGCCGGGCAAAAAAAATCGAACGCGCATTGATCTTGTCGCAAGCGCTTTGCGGCGAGCGGCGACGCGGAATCCCGTCTTGCGCAAGCGTTTAGCCGTTACTAAGCGTCGAGGAACTTTATGTCGCCCGTTTCGTCCAACGCCGTCGCGAGCGAGAGCGCCGAAGAACCGTCGCGATCGAACGGAACGCCGTCCGAAGAAGCGCGCGGAATCGCGCTTGGTTTCGCCGCGTTCCTTATTTGGGGACTTTTCCCGATTTACTTCGACCTGTTGCGCGACGTTCCGCCGTTGGTAACGCTCGCGTTTCGCGCCGTTTTTACGAGCGTTTTGCTTTTGCCGCTCGTTCTTTGGCGCGGCAAGGGTCCGGCGATTCTCGCGACGTTGCGTCGCCCGAAATACGTCGTCGGTTTGGCGATCACGATGGCGGCGACCGCGGCGAGTTGGGGTCTTTTCATTTGGCTTATCGCGGTTGACCGAACGCTTTACTGCAGTCTCGGCAACTACATAAGTCCTTTGGCGAACGTCGTTTTTGGCGCGCTTTTCTTGCGAGAGCGGGCGCGTTTTCTTTCGGCGGTCGCGATTTTTTTAGCGTTCGTCGGCGTCGCGGCGTTTGCGTTCGGCGTCGGTCGTCTCCCTTGGGAAAGCGTCGTCGTCGCGGCGGTTTTCCCGATTTACTCGATTCTCCGCAAGGCGATGAACGTCGATTCGACGACCGCGCTGACGATCGAAACGCTCTTTTCGCTCCCGTTTGCCGCCGCTTATATCGTTTACGCCGGTTATTGGGGCGTTTCGTCGCGTCCCGCTTGGGCGACGGATCCTTATTCGCTGACGTTGCTCGTCGGCGCCGGCGCGTTGACGGCGGTTCCGCTCCTCCTTTTCGGCTCCGCGGCGCGGCGCGCGAAACTTTCGACGCTCGGCCTCCTTCAATATTTGACGCCGACCGGCCAGTTCCTTTGCGGCGCGTTTCTTTTCCGCGAGCCGACGACCGCTTACCAATGGGTCAGTTTCGCGTTCGTTTGGGTCGCGCTCGTCCTTTTCAGCGTCGACCTTTGCCGCGCCGAAAAGTCGAGTCGTCCCGAAAAGCAAGCCGACGCCGACGCGACGCGCCCCGAACCGCCCGCCGATTCCGCTTGAGCGAGCCGTCCGCATTGGCTCCGCGTCCGCGTCCCATTCCCCGCCTTCCCTATTTTCCCCCGTTTCCCCTGTTTCCCCCGTTTCCCCCGTTTTTCCGTTTTTCCCGTTTTTCCCGTTTTTCCCGTTTTTCCCGTTTTTCCCGTTTTCCCGTTTTCCCGTTTTCCCGTTTTCCCGTTTTCCCGTTTTCCCGTTTTCCCCGTTCCCCGGTCCCCATTTTACCCATTTCCCCGTTGTTAAGGAGCCGTTCCGATGGGAGTCCTTCGCATCCATCCGCCCGTTTTGCTTTTGATCGCCGCGTTCGGCGTTCCGGAAGAGTCGGTTGAAATCGCCCGAAAGCGCGCCGAAGAAGAATTCGGGCCGATCGCGCTCGAAAGCGAGCCTTACCGCTTTGGCGACTTCACCCAATATTACGCGAAGGAAATGGCGCCCGATCTTTTGAAACGATTTTGGGTTTTTGAAAACTTAATCGACGCCGCCGAGTTGCCGGAAATCAAACTAAAGACCAACGATTGGGAAGAAGAAATCGGCGCGCGCCTCAAAGCGGAGGGCAAAAGCGACGCCAAGCGCCCGCTCAACCTCGACCCCGGCTATCTCGACCTCGGCAAACTGATTTTAGCGTCGACGAAAGATCACGCGCACCGCATCTACCTCGACAAGGGCATTTTGGCGGAGACGACGCTAATGTACACGCAAAAACGTTGGGTTTCGCTCCCTTGGACGTACAACGACTACAAGGACGCAAAAAGCATCGCGTTTTTCAACCAATGTCGCAATTATCTTTATCGACGTTACGAAGAGACGGGCAACCTCGGCCCGCGTCGCCCCGCTCCCAAATGATCGCGTCCAACCGCCTCCAACCGACCGCGACGGCGCGCCGTTCGTCGCCGGTCGACTAAGCGCGGACGCGACGCTCGCCGTTTCACCGCGTCGCGCTTGTTTCAAACGCTTGTTTCGACCGTTGGTTTCAAACGCTTGTTTCGAACGTTGGTTTCAAACGCTTGTTTCGAACGTTGGTCTCAAACGCTTGTTTCGAACGTTGGTCTCAAACGTTGGTTTCGACCGTTATTCGAAATCGGGCGTCGCTTTTTTTAGGAGTTCGGCGAGCGTTTGAATCGCGTCGTCGCGCGTTTTTCGCTCTTTCGCCAACGCGGAAACGCCGGGCAACTTCCGCCAATCGCTCGCTTTAAAGAGCGCGTCGTCTTTTTTATTCATCTTCGAATACTCGTCGCCGTCGGCAAGAGCGGCGAGCTCGGCCGTCAATCCCGGAACGTCGACGCGTTTCGGTCGAGCGGAAACGAGCGTTTGCGCCGAATCTTCGATCGCTTTGCCGCGCGTTTGCAACCAACGCTCGCAACCAGCGTGTGCAACAAGCGCGACGCGGTGACACGGCGAGCGTCGCGTCCGCGCTTAGTCGACCGG
>JAFTUJ010000238.1 GCA_017466305.1 Thermoguttaceae bacterium | reverse complement strand
GCGTTTCGACGGCGTTTCGGGGGACGACAAAACGCGAACGAAGGAGCGTCGAGCGTTTTCGGCGATCAAATCGGCGCCGGTCGCGACGTTGCCGTCGGCGTCGTTAAGCGCTTGGGAATTCGGCGTTTCCGACGCGACGAGCGTTCGCTCGAGCGCCGCGAAGGAGCCGAGGTCGTCCCAAGCGAACGGAGCGCGGAGGACGACGACGTTCGAGGCGCGTTCGAGGACGGCGTAATCGATCGAAATTCGTTTGGCGTTCGAAAATTCGCGAACGAACGTCGGATCGTCGGCGGTTGCGCGAGCGTTGGCGGCGGCGTCGGCGACGAGGGGCGCGATTTGGCCGAACGTCGCGCCGAGTTCCGGTTCGAATCGGGCGATCAGCTCCAAAATCCGTCGCGCTTTCCAAACGAACATGC
The DNA here is from genome assembly GCA_017466305.1 of Thermoguttaceae bacterium. Taxonomy (GTDB): domain Bacteria; phylum Planctomycetota; class Planctomycetia; order Pirellulales; family Thermoguttaceae; genus RUG369. Next base: position 2,603 of record JAFTUJ010000238.1, on the reverse strand, counting down.
CGGCGTTCCAAAAGAAGCGACCCGACGCGAGGAATTGGCGCGCGGTTTCGACGTCCGGTTTTTCGCGGAAGCGTCGAACGACGTAAGCGTCGGGAAGTTCGGCGCTTAACGCTTCGTCGATTTCGATGTAACCGTAAGCGCTCGACGGCTCCGTCGGAACGACGCCGAGCGTAACGAGCCGCGTTTCGTCCTCTTCGACGAGCCGAACGGCTTGCGCGAGCGTCGCTCGAAACGTCGCGTCGGGGGCGACTAAGTGGTCGGACGGCAGAACGATAAGCGTCGCGTTTTCGTCGACTTGCAACGCTTCGAGCGCGGCCCAAGCGACGCAGGGCGCCGTGTCGCGACCGCAAGGTTCGAGGAGCGTTCGGCGCGGTTCGAGTTCCGGGAGCGCGTCGGCGAGGAGCGGAGCGAACGAGCGGCCCGCGACGACGAACCGACGCTCCGGCGGAACGAGCCCGTCGAGCCGAGCGAACGTCGCGGCGATCGTCGAGCGACCGTCCGGAAGGAGCGGCAAAAACGGTTTGGGGCGGTCGCGGCGGCTTTCGGGCCAAAGTCGCGTTCCGGAGCCGCCGGCCATAACGACGGCGCAAACGTTGGAAAAATCGGGGGTTGCGTTGGAAACGGGAGCTACGTGGGCGGGAATCGGCGGCATTGCGGCGGTATATATTAAGGAAAACGGGAAGCGCGGCGCTGGGAACGGAAAATCGTTTCGGACGCGTCGAACCGCTCGACGCGGCGTTTATTAATAATATAATGATAACGTCGAAACGTTCGTTTTGCGGAGGCGAAAAGAGCGCGAACGGCGATTTTGCGCGATTTCCCGACGTCGAACGGCGTTTTTTAGCGTTTTTGCTCGTTTTGACGGCGGCGAAAAACGAAAGCGTCCGATTTTGAAGCGCTTCTTTGAAAAGTTTGAAAAACGGCGCGTTTTAGAGAAAATCAAAAACAAAGCGTCGAAGCGGGAAGAACGGCGTTCGAACTTTCCGAAGAGGCGGTTTTGAAAAGCTTGAAATCTGGGACAAAATGAAACGGAATCAAAACGTGTTGGAAAAAGGAAGTCGACGACCGAAAAACGGGCCGCCGCCAATCGCGTTGGAGCTCGGCGACAAGGGCGCTTTTGAAAAATTTGAAAAACGGCGCGTTTTTTGGCGGAGGTAAGAAGATAAGCGAGCGAAACAGGAGAGGAGCAAGAGTGCGGCAAAAACGAAACAGGAACAAGAGCGCGACAAAAACGAAACAAGAGAGAAACAAGATCGAACCAAAGGAGAAACGAGAATGATCGAAACGTATTGGCCTGACGCGGCGACGCAAGCCGAATTCGCGCGGCGAGCGGAGGAAGCGGGGCGTTCTAACCCCGCGTTTTGGAACGCTTTGCCGTCGCTTCCGGAGCGACCGACCGACGGGCATAAGGGGACGTTCGGGACGGCGCTTGCGGTCGGCGGAAGTCGCGGAATGAGCGGCGCGATTTCGCTGACCGGGTCGGCGGCGCTGGTCGCGGGGGCGGGGCTGACGCGGCTTTTCGTTCCGGAGCCGATTTTGGAGACGGTCGCCGGTTTCGCTCGGGAATATACGACGATTCCGGGCGCTTGCGACGCGTCGGGGCGGCTGACGTCGGCGGCTTTCGACGCGATTTTGTCGGAGGCGGCGAACGCGACGGCGCTTGCGGTCGGGCCCGGGTTCGGACGTTCGGCGGAGGCGACGCGGCTCGTCGTTGAACTCTTTTTCGAGCTGGAGCGTCCGGCGGTTTTCGACGCGGACGCCCTCAACGCGCTGGCCGAAGCGGGCGTTTTCGACGAAACGGCGACGGAGGCGGAATCGCAAACGTCGAAAGCGCGGGAGTTGGCGCGAGAAAGCGCGATTTCCGAAAGGGGCGGCGAGAGCGTCGCCGAAGAAAAAAGAGACGGGCGCGAGAAAGCGAAGCCGGGAAACGACGGGACGTCGCGACGTTTCGCCGGTCGCAAACCGCGCGGCGCTAGAATCTTAACGCCGCATCCGGGCGAGTTTGCTCGACTGACCGGCGCGAAACCGTCGAGCGACCGAGCGACTCGAATCGACGCGGCGACGGCGTTCGCGAAGCGGCTCGAGCGGCTTTTCGGCGACGATTCGGAGCGTTGGAACGAACAATGCGCCGCGACGCAACCCGCGCAAGCAAAGGGGTTGAGCGAACGCTCGACGGTTCGGCGCGAAGGCGGCGACGACGGCGGCAGCGACGCGGCGTCGCAATTTGTCGTCGTATTGAAGGGGGCCGGAACGGTCGTCGCGGACGGGCGCGGCGCGGTTTGCGTCAACGAAACGGGGAACCCGAACCTCGCGACCGGCGGGAGCGGCGACGTTCTACCCGGCGGTGTCGCCGGACTTTTGGCGCAAGGGGCGACGCCGTTCGACGCGGCGCGTTCGGCGGTCGCGTTACACGGTTTAGCGGCGGATTTAAGTGCGACTCGCGGTTCTCGCGGCGCGGTCGCGTCCGACGTCGTCCGCTTTTTGCCGCTCGCGTTCGACTTTTACGAAGCGGCGCAAGCGTCGGGGCGACGGGGCGTTTGACGTCGGCGCAAGCGTCGGGGCGACGGGGCGTTTGACGTCGGCGCAAACGTCGGGGCGACGGG
>JAFTUJ010000237.1 GCA_017466305.1 Thermoguttaceae bacterium | reverse complement strand
CCGATTCTTACAAGGAACCTTCGCATGACGAACATTTTTGTCAACATGGGGAGGAGAGGCAAACAGCGTAAGCGCGGATTTACTCTCGTCGAACTCCTCGTCGTTATCGCCATCATCGGCATTCTTATCGGCTTGCTTCTTCCGGCGGTTCAAGCGGCTCGCGAAGCCGCGCGTCGGATGCAATGCACGAACAACTTGAAACAGCTCGGTTTAGCCTGCATGAGCTACGCCGACGCGCACGGCGACTCGCTCCCGATGGGCTCCGACTGCATCGGTTGCGAAAGCAACGACAGTCGCGGCCTCGGCCCCCGTATTTACCTCCTGCCCTACCTCGAACAAAGCGCGCTCTACAACGAGACGATGGAAGCGGTTAAGGGCGGCGCCTACGCTTGGACGCTTCCGCAGTCGATCATCTCGACCGCCGTCGACGGTTACAAATGCCCGTCGGACGGTCAGTCGCGTCAGCTCCGCTACGACACGCACTCGACGACCAACCAATATTCGCCGAACAACTACGTCTTCAGCAACGGCGACTACTGCGCTAAAGACGAAGACTGGAACTGGAACGGCAAAGACGAGCCGAACAAAGTTCCGGCGAACTACTCGCGCGGCGCTTTCCAACCGCGTTACTGGACGCATCTTGCGTCGATTACCGACGGAACCTCGAACACCGCGCTGGCGTCGGAGGGCGTCATCGGGCGCGGCTCCGGAGCGGCGACGAACGGCGGGCTCCTCCGAGGCGGCGTCGCGGTTAACCGAACCGACGTTTTCGGCGGCTCCGGAACCGGCCACTGGACCTGCGAATACTCCGGCTTCAACCCGCAAACCTGCATTAATTTGCGCTCCGGAGCGAACGAGTTCTCGTCGAGCGCGCAAGTCAACCAGCAAGATCGCCTCGTCCGTTGGACCGACGGGCAGCCGTATTTCTCCGGCTTCAACACGATTCTGCCGCCGAACGCACCGATCTGTTCCTCCGGAACGTCGCACTACGACCCGGCGCTCCTCCCGCCGCAATCGTTCCACAGCGGCGGCGGCCACGTCGCGATGGTCGACGGTTCCGTCCGCTTCGTTAGCGAAACGGTCGACTGCGGCAACCTGACCGGCTCCACCGTCGGTTCCAACACCGGCCTCGGCAAACGCTCCGGCAAGTCGTCCTTCGGCGTTTGGGGCGCCCTCGGCTCCCGCGACGGCGGCGAAACCGAAACGCTGTAAACCTCGTCTTCCTCGACGAAACGTCAAACGCTCCCGTCGCCGCGTCGTCTCCGTCGGCGACGGGCTCGCGTTCCTCTCGAAACGCCCTCGTTAAAACATTCAAAATTCAAAAACAAAAATTTCTTCTATTTTCTAAAAAAATCGTCTTTTAGCGTCCGCCCCCCTTGGCGTTTCCAAAGTCGGCGGTATAATTGGCGGAAATATCTTCCATTGCCGACCGTCGACCCCGTTTAAGACTTTCGGCGTTAGGAACGTTTGTATTCGCCGCGTCGAGGCCGCGCTCTTTCCGGCTTCGGCGACGAGGCAATGTCGCATACTTACGACTTTCCAACGCTTTAAGGACAGTTTTCCTATGAAAACCACGAAAAACGGGTTCACTCTCGTCGAACTTCTCGTCGTCATCGCCATCATCGGCATTTTGATCGGTTTGCTTCTCCCGGCCGTCCAAGCGGCTCGCGAAGCGGCGCGCCGTATGCAATGCACGAACAACGTCAAACAACTCGGCCTCGCCTGCATGAACTACGCCGACGCGAACCAAGACACGCTCCCCGTCGGTCAAGACTGCTACGGCGCCGTCCCGGGCACCGGCGCGACGCTCGGCTACGGTTGGCGTATTTTCATCCTGCCTTACGTCGAACAAAACGCGCTCTACGAACTGATTACGAGCAACTACTACACGAAGGGAACCGCCGCCTGGAGCGCGGGCGCCGACGTTAAGGAAACCGAAGTTACCGCCTTCCACTGCCCGTCCGACGGCAATGCGAAGGGCGTCGCCGACGGTTACGCGCACGCCAGCTACGTCGCCAGCTACGGCGATTACTGCGTCAAAGCGGAAGAATGGGGTTGGGTCAACGGTTCCTCCGGTCGCACCGACTACTCCCGCGGCGCCCTCCAACCGAAAACTTGGACGAACCTCGCGTCCCTCACCGACGGCACCTCGAACACCGCGCTCGTCAGCGAAGCGGTCGTCGGCAAGAGCGGCCAACGTAAAGTTAAAGGCAACTACGCGACCGGGCGCAGCGACGTCTTTGGCGGCGGCACGGGCCACAACACCTGCGAAGTCGGCGGCTTCAACCCGCAAGCCTGCCTCAACCTGCGCGCCGACGGCGGCGAATTTAACACGTCCGTTTCCATCGCCGGCAACTACCGCGGCCAACGTTGGAACGACTGCCAACCGCTCTTCGCGTCGTTCAACACGATTCTCCCGCCGAACTCCCCGACCTGCGGCGCCGAAAGCGGCGACTACCAAGCGACGATTCTTCCGGCGTCCTCGAATCACAGCGGCGGCGTCAACGTCGGGATGGTCGACGGTTCGGTCCGCTTCGTTAGCGAAACGGTCGACTGCGGCAACCTGACCGGCTCGACGATCGGCGACAACACCGGTCTCTGCAAGCGTTCCGGCAAATCGAACTTCGGCGTCTGGGGCCCCCT
>JAFTUJ010000236.1 GCA_017466305.1 Thermoguttaceae bacterium | reverse complement strand
CCTGGAAGATTTGCCGGGCGTTAAAGCGGCGATGGAAGATTCGCTGAAGCGTTTGCGAGCGGCGGACGCGGCGCCGGACGTAACGTTCGTCGAAGGCGGTCTCGTCAAAGCGGGGCAAAAGCTCTTCACCGTCGACAAAACGCGTTACCAAGCGAACGTCGGCGTCGCGATCGCGACCGTTCAAGAGTTGGTCGAGCGTATTAAATACGCGAAAACGAACTTCGAGCGCGTCAGCTCGCTTTACGCGAAAAACGCCGGTTCGCTCGACGACAAACAAAAAGCGGAAACGGAGCTGCGCAGCGTTCAAGCGCAACTCGGGCTCGCCGCGTCGCAACTGAAACTTTCGGTCGACGACCTCTATCACGCCGACGTTTATTCGCCGATCGACGGTCGCGTCGGTCGCGCCGAGCGCACGACCGGGAACTACGTCTCCGCCAACGACGCGCTCGCGACCGTCGTTCAAACGAACCCGATTTACGTTCGGTTTTCGCTCAGCGAACGCGACTTCCTGACGATGTTCGGCGGCGATTTCGGCAAAATGCAAAAAGAAGCGAAAATCGCGCTGAAACTTTCCGACGGCTCCTATTATAAGAAACAAGGAACCGACGAAGTCTGTTACGGAACCGTCGCGATGCGCGACAACGTCGTCAAAACGACGACCGACACCGTCAAAATTTGGGCGACGTTCGAGAATCCGGCGTCGGCGAACGGCGACGAACCGCTCGTTCCGGGGGGCGTCGTTACGGTCGAGCTGACGCGCAGCGAGAGCGAGCTCGTTCCGGCGGTCAAACCGTCGGCGGTCATGTTCGACGGCGAAAGCTACTTCGTTTACGTCCTGACCGACGAAATCTCGAACGACGAGCTTTTCGAAGAAATCAAGCGCGACGCCCGCTTTAAAGCGCAAGTCGAGGAAGTCGACGCCGGCGTCAAAACCCGCGACGAGTTCTTGGCCGAATTTGTCAAGCGATACGATACGAAGGACCCGAAAACCGGCGCGGTCCTTTCGGTCGACTTTAAAGACGGCAAGGTCGTCGACGGCGCCGACAAGGCCGGGAACGCGCTCGATTACAAGATGGTTTTGCGCCGAACCGTCGTTCCGGGCCCGACGCAAGGGAACGTCCAAGCGATTTACTCCGGTATCGAGCCGGGCGACCTCGTCGTGATGGACGGGACGCACAAGGCGAAACCGTTTGAGATCGTCCGACCGGTCGAAGCCGCGTTCGCCGGGTCGACCGCGCCGCGAGTCGACGGAGAAAACGCCGACGCCGCCGAAGCGACCGAAGCCGCGCCCGCCGTCGAAGCGGAAGCGGTCGAGGAAGCGTCGGCGCCGCAAGCCGCGTCGAGCGTTTTTACGAAGGAGAATCTCCGCTTTTTGGCGACCGGCGCCGTCGTCGCGTTCCCGATTTTGGGGCTCGCGTTCTTCCGCGCTCGCCGACGTTCCGTTAAGGACGGGGAGGCCGAACTCGAATGATTTCCGATATTTTTATCAAACGGCCTAAATTGGCGATCGTCATTTCGTTGGTGATGATCCTCGCCGGGGCGATCTGCATTCCGATGCTTCCGGTCGCGGAGTATCCGGAGATCGCGCCGCCGACCGTTCGCGTTTCGACGAATTACGTCGGCGCCAGCGCGCAGGTCATCACCGAAACGATCGCCGCGCCGCTCGAAGAGCAGTTCAACGGCCTCGAACACCTCCTTTATTACTCGTCGACGAGCGACAACAGCGGGAACTACTCCTGCACGATCACGTTCGAGTACGGAACCGACGCCGACATCGCGCAGGTCAACGTGCAGAACGCCGTCAAGCGCGCCGAAATGGTGCTTCCGCAGGAAGTCCGGAACCAAGGCGTTCAAGTGCAAAAGCGCTCGAGCGACATCCTCTGCATGATCGCGTTCTTCACCGACCCGACCGTCGCGCCGGACCGCACCGTCAGCGACTTGAGCAACTACGTCCGCACTAACATTAAGGACGACTTGGGCCGCGTCGACGGCGTCAGCTCCGCCGACATTATGGGCGGCTCGGTGTACAGTATGCGCGTGTGGCTCGACCCGTTGCGCATGTCCGCGATGGGCATCTCCGCCGCCGATATTTCGAACGCGATTAAGACGCAGAATATTCAAGCCGCGGCCGGTTCGGTCGGGGTCGAGAAGTCGAACGACTTTATCCAGTTCAAAATCAACGTTCTCGGTCGTTTGAAGACTCCGGAAGAGTTCGAAAAAATCGTCGTGCGCTCCGACTCCGACGGCGACGTTACGACGCTCGGCGACGTCGCCCGGGTCGAACTCGGCGACGAAACCTACGCGGCGCACGCCGCCTCGAACGGCAAGGAGTGCTGCGGGCTCGGCATCAACCGCACGACCGACGCGAACGCGCTCGACACGATCGAAGCGGTGCGGGAGCGTTTGGCGGAAATTGAAAAGCGTTTCCCGGAAGGAATTTCGTATCAAATCGCTTACGACCCGACGCAATTCATCACGTTGACGTTGTGGGAAGTTATCGTTACCCTCGTCGAAGCGCTCGTGCTCGTCGTTTTGGTGACGTTCCTCTTCGTGCAAAACTGGCGCGCGACGCTGATTCCGGCGATCGCGATTCCGGTTTCGCTCGTCGGGACGTTCCCGATCATGATGGCGCTCGGGTACAGCATCAACCTCTTGACGATGTTCGGGCTGATTTTGGTTATCGGCTCCCTCGTCGACGACGCGATCGTCGTCGTCGAGAACGTCATGACGAGCGTTGAAAAGGGGATGGACCCGGTCGAAGCGACCCGATTCGGGATGCGGCAAATCACCGGCGCCATTATCGCGACGACGTTGGTAACGATTTCGATTTACGTTCCGATCTGCTTCTACGGCGGGATGGTCGGCCAAATTTACATGCAGTTCGGCGTTACGATGTGCGTCGCGTTGCTTTTGTCGACCGTCAACGCGCTGACGCTTAGCCCGGCTCTTTGCGCGATTTTGATCAAACCGGCGAAGAAACGTCGTTTCGACTGGTTCTTTTGGTTCAACAAACCGCTCGAAGGTTCGCGTCGCGTTTATCTTTTCTCGGCGAAGCTCCTGGTGCGTCGCGGATTGATTACGGCGATCCTCTTCGCTGGAATCGTCTTCCTGAACTTCAAAATGTACGGGATGATTCCGACGGCGTTCCTCCCGGACGAAGACAAGGGAACGATCATGTGCAACCTCGAGCTGCCGCCGGGCGCGACGCTCAAACGCACCGACGAAGTCGTCATGAAGATGAACAAAGCGCTCTTGGAGATCGAGGGCGTCGACAACGTGATGATCGTCAGCGGGTTCAGCTTCACCGGCGGGAACGGCGAAAACGCCGGGATGGCGATCGTCAAGCTGAAGAACTGGAACGAACGCAAGACGCCGGAGCTGCAAATCGACGCGATTATGGCGCGGGTTCAAGCCGCGTGCGCCGACATTCCGGAAGCGAAGATTATGTGCATGAAGCCGCCGGCAATTATGGGGCTCGGGATGGGGACGCAGTTCGCGATCTGCATTACCGACGACTCGACGCCGCAAGACTTGTCGAACACCGTTCACTCCGCGACCGCGGAACTGATGAAAACGCCGGGGACGCTCTTCGCGTCGAGTTCGTACAACGCCGAAACGCCGCAGCTCGAGCTGGAAATCGACCGCGAAAAAGCGGAGCGAATGGGCGTTCCGATCAACACGATCTTCACGACGCTTCAAAACAAGCTCGCGTCCTTTTACGTCAACGACTTCAACTTGATGGGGTACGTCTTCAAGGTCAAGGTGCAGTCGAAGCGCGACGAGCGCGGGTCGATCGACGACATTTACAACTTGAACATTCCGAACAAATACGGCGAAATGGTTCCGTTTAGCTCGCTCGGGACGGTCAAGCACGTCGTCGGGCCGCAGTTGATTCAGCGGCACAACCAGCGCGTTTGCGCGAACATTACCGCCGTCGCGATGGGCGTCAGCACCGGCGATTATATGAAGGCGAT
>JAFTUJ010000235.1 GCA_017466305.1 Thermoguttaceae bacterium | reverse complement strand
GAACGGGGAAAGGTTAACGGGCGCTCAGGGCGGCGTTAATCGCGGAACGGGGAAGGGTTAACGGGCGCTCAGGGCGGCGTTGATCGCGTCCGTCAACCCGTCGGCGTCGAGCGGAACTTCGATTTGACCGCCCGATTTGAGGTCTTTCAGGTTGGCGACGCCGCGCGCCGCTTCGTCGGAACCGATCACCAACGCGAAACGAAAACCCTTTTTGTCGGCGTATTTCAACTGCTGACCGAGTTTTTTCGCTTCCGGGTAAAGCTCGACGCCGATTCCGCGCTTGCGCAACCCCGACGCGATTCGAACGTAATCGACCGAAAGCGCCGCGTCGAACATCGGGAGGAACACGTCGACCGTCGCCGCCGTTTTTTCGATCATATTCAACTCTTCGAGCCCGGCGAAGAGGCGGTCGAGGCCGAGCGACGCGCCGACGCCCGGCAACTTTTGTTTCGTGTAAAGCTCCGCCAAGTTGTCGTAACGTCCGCCGCTGCAAACGCTTCCGAGTTTTTGCGCGTCGTCGAGGAACGTTTCGAAAATCGCGCCGGTGTAATAGTCGAGCCCGCGAGCGATCGAGACGTCCAAGACGAACCGACCGTCCGGAACGCCCGCCGCCGCGACCGATTCCAAGATTTGACGCAAGTCGGCGACGCCTTCGAGCCCGAGTTCGCTCCCGGACAACAACGCTTCCAAACGCGCCAAAATTTCGGCGTTCGAGCCTTGCGCGGAGGCGATTTCGAGGATCGCGCGCCCTTGCTCTTCGGTCGCCGACGCGGTTTCGGTCATCTCCTTGACGACGGCGTCCGGGCCGACCTTCGCCAACTTGTCGAGCGCCCGCAAGACCGGGACGGCGCGATCGCTAAGGCCGAGTTTTTCGAGCGCGCCGTTCAAGATTTTGCGGCTGTTGAGGTGGATTTTGAACTTCGTGAAGGAGTCTTCCGTTCGCAGGTCGATACGCTCCATCACGTCGTTAATAACAAGGGCGGTTTCGACGTCCGAAACGACGCTCGTCGTCCCGATCGTGTCGAAGTCGCATTGCATAAACTCGCGATAACGCCCGGCTTGCGTGTTTTCGCCGCGCCAAACTTTCGCCAAGTGGTAACGCTTGAACGGGACGCCGAGTTCCGCGAAGTGTTGCGCCGAGAAACGAGCGAACGGAACGGTCAAGTCGAAACGCATCCCGACTTCGCGCCCGCCGGAGTCTTTGAAGCGGTAGAGCTGCTTGTCGGTTTCGTCGCTTCCTTTGCCGGAGAGAATCTCCAAATACTCGAGAACCGGGGTGTCGATCGGGCAAAATCCGTAATTTCGGTAAACTTTGGTAACGCGCTCGATCAGGCGTTCGCGCGGAATCATCGCTTCGGGGAGGAAATCGCGGAAACCTTTCAGGGTGCGCGGCTCGATCAACTTTTTCTTCTGTTCGGGAGACGATTGGGACACGACGTTGCTCTCGCTCGGTTGATAACGGGGGAAATAGGGAAAACGGGGCGATTTTGACGGTCGAGCGGCTCGAACGCGCGCTCGACGGCAAAACGCTTATTAATTAATAAGGGCAAAATCGGGGAAAACGTCGAAACAAGCGCCGCCGAGCGAACGTCGACGGCGTTAAACGACGCCGATTTTAACGGTTGGAAGACGCGATTATTTCGCCTCTTCGCATTTTTCGCGCAAACGGTCGTAAAGCGCGAGGAAGCGGTCGCGGGTTTCCGGCTCTTTGCGAGCGGCGATGGCGGCGCGCGGGTGTTGGTTGAATTGACCGGTCAACATATATTCCGGGAGCGGGCCCCACTCGATTTCGCGGCGCAACGGAACGAGCGCGTTTTCCAAGCATTCGATAATCGGACGCAGCTTGTAATTTTTCGCGTTGACGACCGACAAAAGGAGTTCCATCGGGCAGTTCCCGGCGCCGCGACCGAGCCCGCCGATCGACGCGTCCAACCGCGTCGCGCCGCAACGAGCCGACGTAAGGGTGTTCGAGAACGCCAGCTGCATGTTGTTGTGCGCGTGCATCCCGACTTCTTTTCCCGCTTCGTTGGCGAAACGGAAATACTTTTGCGTCAAATATTCCGTTTGCGCGGGCGTCAGCGAACCGAAACTATCGACGATGACGATCGTGCCGGTCGGCGTTTCGACGAGACGTTCCAAGACGCGGTCGATAACGCTTTCGTCGACGGCGGTAACGGCCATCAGGTTGGCGCAAACTTCGTACCCTTTTTGCGCGGCGTCGTCGATCATCGCGACCGCTTCGTCGACTTGATAATCGTAAAACGCGACGCGAATCAAATCGAGCGGGCTCTTTTCCTTCGGGAGGACGGCGGTTCGCCAGTCCGACTTTTCCGCGTCGATCATGCAGCTGAGCTTCAAGCCGGTTTCCGGATTTTCGCCGACGACGGCGCGGAGGTCGTCTTCGTCGCAATATTTCCAAGCGCCGTTCGCGTCGCGGGGGAAAATGCGGTCCGAATTCTTGTACCCGACTTCCATATAGTCGACGCCGGCGGCGGCGCAAGCGCGATAAACCGCTTGGACGAAATCGAGGTCGAAGCGGTGGTCGTTGACGAGTCCGCCGTCGCGAACGGAACAGTCGAGAATTTTGATATTCGGATTGTCGATACCCCCCAGCGCGCTCACTCTTCGGCTCCTTTTTGTTCGAGCGTTGACCGAATGGACCAATGCGGCGACGAAGCGCGGCGCCGCGTTTCGTCGGAGACGACCGTTTTTCGCCAAATTTCGACAAAGCTCGCCTCTTACTCTGTTAATTTAACCGAATTTTTAGCCGTTGTCAAGTTTTTACCTCCACGAAAACGCGTTTCCCCCGAAATTTGTTCGCAATCTCGCCGCCGACGCGGGCTTTTTTCCGCAAAATCGTTAAAGTCGAGCGAGTTTAGCCGAGCCCAAAAGGGCCCGCTTGCGGAAAACGCGGAAACTTTTATAATGTTAACGTTTGCTCCGGGCGTTCGGCGTCGGGCGTTCGAGCGAGCGCTGAGCGGAGAGGCGCCGCGTTTTTCCGCCGCGTCCTCCAACGTCGGGCGTTCGAGCGGGCGTTGAGCGGAGAGACGCCGCGCTTTTCCGCCGCGTCCTCCAACGTCGGGCGTTCGAGCGGGCGTTGAGCGGAGAGGCGCCGCGCTTTTCCGCCGCGTCCTCCAACGTCGGG
>JAFTUJ010000234.1 GCA_017466305.1 Thermoguttaceae bacterium | reverse complement strand
ACCGTCGCCGACCGACGCTCCGCCTCCGCCGACCCCGGCGAGCGACGCGTCGAAATCGGCGTTGCGTCGGGCCGAGTTGGCGCCGGACGCCGTTTCGTTCGACGCGCTTCTCGTGCACGTTCCTTACCCAGATCGCGCTTTGGTCGAGGCGTTTTGGAACGACGTCGACGAACAGGAAATCGACCCGGAAACGCGGCGTTACCTCAACGAACAGGGGTTTCGCGCCGGGCTTATCGGCGCGTCGATTCCCGATTCGCTCTCCCGACTGCTAACGCTCAAAGGGCGCGAACTCCGCTCGACGCTCGAAGAAGAGGTTGATTATTCGAAAAAATCGACCGGAGCGCCCGTCGCGTACTCGAAGCCGATCAACTTGCGCGCCGGAATGAAGAGCGTCATCGAAGCGCGCGGCGACGTGATTCCGGCGATCCCGATTTTGGAAAACCAAAACGGCGCTCTCGTCGGCAAAAGTTACAACGACGCGCAAACCCTTTTTAGCGTCGCGATCGACCCGGCGCCGGACGGTTCCGTCCGCTTCGACGTAACGCCGTTCTTGCGGTACGGCGCGCCGCGACTCGCGACCCGATACCAACACGGACAGCTGGTGCGAACGCAGGAACAGCCGACGAAAACGTTCGACGCGCTCAAATGTTCGCTCGCGTTGCGACCGGGCCAGTTCTTGGCGATCGGCGCCAGCGACGCGAAAACGAGCGCGCTCGGACGCTGGTTCTTCACCGACGGCGGCGACGATTACGACCAAAAAATCCTCGTCTTGCGCCTCTTGGTAACGCAACACGACGGCGAATTCGACCGCTTCCCCGACTTCCGAGAGATTGTTCGGCGCGAAAACGAAAAAAACGGCGTCGTCGGCGACGAATTCGAGTCGAACGTCGACCTGTACGTCGGCGTCGAAGGGTTCGAAAAACCGACGTTGAAGCCCGAGGGCGCGCTTGAATTTAAGCCGGAATTTGATCCCAACGCGACAAATTTTGCCGATTATAACGTTGACGCCGCATGCGAAGCGCCGCTCTTGAAAGCCGATTTGGAACAAATCGATCCCGAAGCGTCCGACCGTTTAGAAACAACGGAAAAAGCGGAACGTTTGGGCGATTTGCGCGAATAGGGGGAATTGGGGGAACCGCAAGAGTTGGAAAGATTGGGCGATTTGCGCGAAGGAAAGACGCGTCGTTAAATATTGCGAAATCGGCGAAGTTGGCGCGTTGGCAAAGCTGACGAAGCTGACGAAGCTGGCGAAGCTGACGAAGTTAGCGAAGTTAGCGAAGTTAACGAAGTTAGCGAAGTTGATAAAACGGGCAAAACGTCGGCGGCGTCGCGTCGACAAAAAGGTCGATTTTTTCTTGAAGCGTTCGACAATTTGGGGGAGCGGCGCGCGTCGACGAGAACGTAAAACGCGCTTTTAACGACAAAGACGATAATTTTGGGGAAAATATAAGAAAAGTTGCCCAAAATGAGGCGTTTAGGGGCGGCAAGCGCTTGCCGAGCAAATAAAATAGCGCTAAAATATTAAAGGATTGCCGCGAAAAAGAAACGCGCGTTAAATGTGTTGTTGCACAGGTTTCAAAGCGGCGTAGACGGCGCGCTCGACGCGGCGCGTTTTATTTACTCTTTATAAGCCGTAAGAAAGGTTTTTTGTAACGAGATTATGTCGCTGAGGAGGATGGACAACAACGGCCCGAGAGGTAACAACGGCGCGAACGCCGGTCAACGCGTGAACGAAATGATTCGCATTCCGCAAGTGCGCGTCATTTCGGACGAAGGCGAACAATTGGGCGTGATGAGTTCCGCGGAAGCGTTGGCGAAGGCCCGCGCGGCCGGGCTCGACTTGGTCGAGGTCGCGCCGGCGGCGAAACCGCCCGTTTGCCGCATTATGGATTACGGCAAGTATAAATATCAACAAAAGAAACGCGTCGCGAAGCAACAAACGAATAAAACGCAAATGAAAGAGTTGCGTTTGCGTCCGAAAACCGGCGATCACGACGTTCAAGTGAAGGTTAATAAAGCGAGCGCGTTTCTGGCCAAGAAGGACAAGGTTACCTTGTCGATTCTTTTCCGCGGTCGCGAAATGGCGCACATCAGCGAAGGCGAAAAGTTGTTGGCGTCGGTGATGGCGATGCTCGAAGACGTCGCTAAAGTCGAATCCGCGCCGAAGCAAATGGGCAAGCGTATTTGGTGCACTTTGGCGCCGAAATAAGAGACGCCGAGAGGCGGGCGGCGCGCGAACGACGAACGACGACGGAAACGTCGGGCGGAGTCGAGCCGTTGCAATGCGCCGCGAACGCCGCAAGCGACGACGCGACGCGAGTCGGAGGGTTTCGTTGGAAATCGAAGACGTTGCGTCGCGGCGACGAACAGCTGTTGATTGAACGACCGTGAAACGAGAAGGTTAACGCGCCGCCTCGATCTTGGAACGACGGCGCGAAGAACGAAAAACGCTTCAAGGAACGAAGCGAAACGAACGCGGCGAGGTTTTGCGTCTTGCGTTTCGGAGTGCGAAGGAGTCGGTCGATGACGCGATGCGTTGCGTTTGAGCGTTGCGGGAAGTTGGGCGCGGGTTTGGCGTTGGCGTTGAGCGTCGTTTGGGCGACGATCGCGTCGGAAGCGAGCGTTTGCGCCGTCGTAGCGGTCGCCGCGCAAAACGAAAACGAACGAAACGACGGCGACGTCGGCGTCGGCGACGTTTTTCATTTCGATTCTTCGACGCGTTGGCCCGAATGGGAGTCGACGTCCGAAACGTCGTTGCGTTTTCGCGTCGACGCCGTCGTTAAATTTTCGCGCAACGAAGACGAAGAGCGTTCGTTTCGCACTTCGTCCGTTTTTTTCGACGATTTTGCGTTCGATTTTATCGGCGACAACGGCGAAATTATCATTTATTCGTTCAGCGAGAAAAAGTTCGCGTTGATCGACCCGATTCGTCGCTTGCGAACGGAGGTCGACGCCGAAGAGATCGACCGCTTTCTGGAAAACGTCAAGCCTCTTTTGGAAAAGCGGGACGACGCGTTTTGCGCTTTTATGCTCGAGCCGTCGTTCGAAGTTTCGCGAAAAGAGGACGAACTTCTCTTTCAAAGCAAGTGGATCGATTACCGCGCGTCGACGCGGGCTTTCGACGATCCCAAAATTGCCGTCGCTTATTTTGATTTTGCGAACGCTCTTTGTAAATTGAATGTTTTTATGAATCCCGGTTCGGTAACGCCGTTGGCGCGTTTGGCGATCAATCGTCGTTTCCAAGAGGAGGCGCGTTTTCCGGAGAAGTTGGTCGTCGACGTTTATCCGAAGGGAAAAATGTTCTTTAATCGTTCGTTTCAAGCGAGCAACGAATATAAGTTGGCGCGTCGGCTTTCGGAAAAAGACCGCAACCGCGTAATGCGAGCGATTCACTTCGCCGCGCAGTTTCAAGAAGTGAGTTTTCGGACGTATTATCAAAAATCGAACGAACGCTAAACGAACGCGACGACGGAAGATAAACGAGAATATACGATTCGCTTGGAGCGGCGAAATCGACTTGCGCCGAGCGAATCGACGGGCGAAGCTTTGCTTTGAACGTCGGTATTCGCTTTGTCGAGCCGGCGCGATTCAATTAACGAAGCCGCGTCGAGTCGAGTTTTGACGGCGCGACTCGCTTGCGTCGGGAGTCAAGTTGGCGAAATTCTCTTTTGCGCTGGGAGTCAAATTGGCGAAATTCTCTTTTGCGCCGGGAATCAAATTGGCGAAATTCTCTTTTGCGTCGGGAGTCAAATTGGCGAAATTCTCTTTTGCGCCGGGAATCAAATTGGCGAAATTCTCTTTTGCGCCGGGGTCAAATTGGCGAAATTCTCTTTTGCGTTGGGAGTCAAATTGGCGCGAATCGCTTGTACCCGTTAGATTCAACGACGGCGAAACGTTAAACGAAGCGGAGCCGACGCGACGTTTCTTCGACCTTGCGAACCGTTTTGACGCGGCGGTTTGACGCGAAACGTCGCGATAAGACAAGAAAAGAAAAACGTTCGCCGGAGTAAAAACTGCCGGCGAACGCTCCTTGTTTCGGCGAGTCAACCCGTTATATCGTCGCCGAAACTTGGTCGGGCGTCGACGCTTGAGGCGCGTCGAACGTTAATTTAAGCGGGAAGCGAAAGGATTATTCGGCTTTCGGAGCTTCCGGTTGAGCGTCTTGCGAACCTTGGTCGGAATCGTTTTTCGGCTCTTCCGGTTTCGGTTGATCGCCCTTCGAACCTTTATTCCAATCGGCTTTGGGCCAATCGCCTTCTCGGCGGGGGCCGCGGTTCCAATCGGCTTGCGGACGGTCGCCTTCTCGGCGGGGGCCGCGGTTCCAATCGGCTTGCGGACGGTCGCCGTCTCGACGCGGAGCGCGGTTCCAATCGCCTTGCGGCCAAGCGCCCCAAGGTTGCGGCGCGCCCCATTGCGGAGCGAACGGCGCCGGGGTTAACGTCAAACGAGCGAAGAACATCGGGCCGAACTTCTTTTGCGCCGCTTCGAGCGCGTTTTTACGTTCGTCTTGGTCGATGAAACCGTCGTTGTTTTTGTCCGCCGCTTTCAGCGCTTCGGTCAATTTCGCGACGTCGATTTTACCGCCGTCGGCAAGGAACGCCGGTTTTTCGAACTTCGGCGCGAGCGCTTTCATTTCTTCGGCGGTCAGGAAACCGTCGCCGTCTTTATCGGCGGCTTTCATTTTGTCTTTTTGCTCTTGCGGAATTCGTTCCGGGAGCTTGGCGATTTCGATTTTGCCGTCTTTGAACGCGTCGCCAAACATCGGGCCGCCAAAGCGCGGGGCTTGCGGGCCGGGGCCGAATCCGGGGCCGCCGAAACCCGGGGCTTGCGGGCCGGGGCCAAAACCGGGAGCGCCGAAACCCGGACCTTGCGGGCCGCCGAAACGTCGACCGTTTTCGCGCGGCGGAGCGAGTTCTTTCAGCTCGTCGCCTTCGACAAAACCGTTTCCGTCTTTGTCGGCGGCTTTAAGAGCGTCTTTACGCGCTTGCGGCATTTGTTCCGGGAGTTTCGAAAGTTCGATTTTGCGCTCGGGACGCGGGCCGCGCGGGGCGGGGCCGCCGTCTTGAGCGATAGCGAAGGTCGCGGTCGAAGCCAACAACGCGGCGAAAAGAATCGTCTTTTTCATTTTGTTTGTCGTCTCCTAAATATGTTGCGTTTTAAAGATTGGCCGCCGTCGAACGCGTTCGATCAAAGGGCGCGTCGACGGTTCGCGTTTGGAGCGCTCCGACTTTCGCTCGCCGTTTCGGTCGTCGGCGAAGCGTCGGAAGCGAAAACCGGTTTCGGCGGCGAGTCGAAACGTTGTTTGCGTCGGTTTCGAACTCTTCGACGAATCGGACGGTTTTTCGCAAGCGCGGAAAACTTAGGTCAAAGCGAGCGGCCGCTCTTCCCTTCGACAAGTCTTAAACCCGAAACGTCGAGAAAGGTTTCGGGCAAAAAAATTTTTTTTCAAAAAAGTTTCGGAAGCGAACGAATCGGAGAAAGAATAAGAGAGAATAAAGAAAAGGAAAAGAGATTGCGTCCGTCTAGCGCGGAAACGCCGTTTTAAACGCTAGCGAAAACGATTAGCGTTTTAGAGGGGTGAAAAACGCTAGTCTCGCCGGGCGCGCGGAACGGCAAACGGCGAGACGGCGTTAAAGCGAACAATAGGAACGGTTAGACGGTTGAGCGGTTAAGCGTTAAAGCGAGTCGGTTTCGCCGCGGTCGCGGGTGATCGCCGCCGCGAACGCCTCCATGTCGACCGTTTCCGAAATAAAGCGGCAGGAACCGTCGCAGAAGAGCGCGTTGATTCCGCTCGGGTGCCGACTTCGCGCTTCGTATTGGTAAGCGGAACATTCGGAGCAGCTCCAGTCGAATTGACCGCTCTCAAAATGATCGCACTTCGGACGGTAGTTGATCGGCGCTTTCGTCTTGCGGAAAATGTTCGTGCCGACGATCCAACTCCCGTTGTCGTAAGTTTTAGGCGTTCCGGTTTCGTACGACGACGCTTCCGCGACGAGGAGCGTGTTCGACGTTCCGTCGGTAATTTCGGCGAGACGAACCGAACGCGATTCGAGCAAAACGCCGAGTTCGTCGTGCGCGAGCGTCCAACCGTCGGTCGTCGCGGCGCCGTATTCGCTGATCTTTTCGGTAACGATTCCGGCGTAATGCGACGGCGCGAGCGTCAGTTGTTCGAGCGCCCAACCTTTGTCCGGGTTGTAATAGTCGATCGAGCGGACTTCGACGTCGCCGTCCGACGGGCAAAGGAAGAGGGAAAGGCGCGTTTGCCCGGCTTTTTGGTTCTTTTCGGAGTAAACTTTTTCCTTAAAGTCGACCAAATTTTGAACGTTTTGCTGTTCGCAGAAGGGCAAAAGGAGGGCGCCCCAACCGAAATAGTTGCCGGCGTTCGTTCCGTCGGCTTGCGGGTCGGAAAGTTTGCCGGGCGGAAAGGAGCCGATCGTATCGGCGTAATTCAGCGCGGCGATCCCGAGTTGGCGCATATTGCTCGAACAGGACATGCGCCGCGCCGCCTCGCGCGCCGCTTGCACCGCCGGAAGGAGGAGCCCGATCAAGACGCCGATAATTGCGATCACGACGAGCAACTCGACCAACGTAAAACCGGCGAAACGAGCGCCGAACGTCGGTTTTTTAGGAGCGTTTGAAAAGTTTGAAAAACGTCGCGGTTTTTGGCGGCGCGACGCGGAACGAGCGGAAGCGAAACGATTCGCTTGCGGAAAAAGGAAACGCATTGGAGAGATCTCCCGTTGTTTTTCCGACTCGAAACGGAACGACGGCGCGGCGAAGAAACGGTTCGTTGGAACGAAACGCAATTCTTCAGCGAACGCGGCTTGACGACATATTTAGCGTTTTTTGTCGGTTTTTGCTAAATAGCGCGGTTGCGTTGGAGTCGGGGAAAGAAAAACGGAGCGACTCTTGAGAATGACGGGTTTCGACCCGATCGACGCGCCGTCCGTCGCGGCTGACGTTCGATTTTGAGGTTCTCCGAGAAAAACCTCAAAGACGCGGGAAGGTCTTCTGACTAACGGAATCCTTTTTTCCGGTCTTCTCAACGCGGCGAGTCGACGGCAAACGACGGAACGTTTGAAAATTTGAAAGACGCGACGTAAAACGAGTCGCGTCGGAGAATCGGTTTTTTGTCGCGACGGTCGTTTGTTGGAGTGAAAACGACGGCGAACGACAAAGTTTTCAAACGTCGCCCGACTTGCCGAAGCGCGTCAATGACGGCGACGCGAACGCTTGCAAAAAGTGAAGTTTTTTCGCTAAAAAACGTTCGCGAAGGGAAAAAAGTTGAAAACGCGACGCGTTCGACCGGGCGTCGAAAAGCGCGTTTTCTCCGAACACAGCGGCGAGGACCGTTCCGGATT
>JAFTUJ010000233.1 GCA_017466305.1 Thermoguttaceae bacterium | reverse complement strand
TTTGTCGCGTCGGTTGGCGGCGGAAGGGGCGTTTGTCGCGTCGGTTGGCGGCGGAAGGGGCGTTTGTCGCGAGTTTGTCGCGGCGGGCGGCGAGGGCGGGCGTCGCGACGTTAAACTTTGCGGGTTGCGCGGGCGAGTGAGAAAAGACGCCGGATTTCGCGATTGTCGGAGGAGCGCCGCGTCGCGACGGAAAAAAAGGGCGGCGTTTTTAACTTGGGACGGTAGACAAAATGGACGAAATAAGTAATAATAGGACAAGGCGGCGTCTCGGCGTCGCCGATTAGCGAACTTTTTTTTCGAAGCGGCGGCGCGGTTTCGTTTTCGGCTCGAACGGAGCGGGAAGCGGAGCGCGACGTTTGCGCGGATTGACGCCTTTTTTTTATTTTCACCGTCATTGCGAGGCGATTCCTATGGAAAGCGTATCCGACGTCGTTGTCGAGACGAAAAACCTGACAAAAACTTATCGAGACTTCTGGGGCCGCCAAAAAGTGCGCGCGTTGAAGGCGCTCGACCTCCAAGTGAAACGCGGCGAAATCTTCGGGCTCCTCGGGCCGAACGGCTCCGGTAAAACGACGACGATTAAACTGCTCCTCGGCCTCCTTTTCCCGACGAGCGGCGAAGTCAATATTCTCGGACGCCCGGCGGCGGACGTCGCGAAGAACGAACGCTTGGGATACCTCCCGGAAGAATCGTACCTTTATCGATTTTTGAACGCGGAAGAAACGCTCGACTTTTACGGGCGCCTTTTCAATATTCCGGCGGCGGTGCGCAAACAACGCGTCGCGCAGCTGATTCAAATGGTCGGGCTCGAGTCGGCGAAGAAACGCCAACTTCGCGAATACTCGAAGGGGATGACGCGCCGCATCGGGTTGGCGCAAGCCCTCATCAACGACCCGGACTTGATTCTCCTCGACGAACCGACGAGCGGCCTCGACCCGATCGGGACGCGCAACATGAAGAACCTCATTCTCCAACTCAAAGAGCAGGGGAAAACGGTGATCATGTCGAGCCACCTCCTCGGCGACGTCCAAGACGTCTGCGACCGCGTCGGCGTTCTTTACCAAGGCGAATTGAAGGAACTCGGCCGCGTCGAAGACCTCTTGAAAATCGTCGAGCAAACGGAAATTCGCGTCGACGGTCTTAGCGACGAGGCGAAGCGCAAAATCGAAGCGATCGTCGCGGAAGACAAGGCGAAGCTCCTCTTCTGCGGCAACCAGACAACGTCGCTCGAAGACCTCTTCCACGACATTATCGCGGAAAGCGAAGCCCACCCGGGCAAACGCGTTCGCGGAGGAGATAAAGCCTGATGATTATCGAGAATCCTATACCTCCGTATCTCGAGTGGATCGGAACGGCGGCGCTGAACTGGCTGATTTCGGTCGTCGGCTTGGCGCTGCTCTTCTCGTTGGTCGCGTTCGTTTTCTTGACGATTCGCAAGGGCCCGGCGCAAGCGTTTCCGGCGTTTGTCGGGGGCGTTCGCGACGCGTGGGAAGATTTGTTCAAATTTTCTTGGCGGCGCGCTTTGGCGATCGCGTCGTTGGCGGTTCGCGAGTCGATTCGCAAGAAGGTCGTCGTCGTTTGCGTCGTCTTCTTGGCGTTGTTGATGTTCGCCGGTTGGTTCCTCGACCCGAGCGGCAAAGACCCGACTCGCTTGTGCGCGTCGTTCGTTTATCAGTCGACGACGTACCTCGTGCTGCTCCTGGCGATCTTCTTGAGCGCGTTGAGCCTCCCGGCCGACTTCAAAACGAAAACGATTTACACGATCGTAACGAAACCGGTGCGCTCGAGCGAAATCGTCTTGGGGCGCATTCTCGGCTTGGCGACCGTCGGCACCGCGATTCTCGCGCTGATGGCCGTCTGCAGTTACTTCTTCGTTTCGAACACGTTGAACCATAAGCACGTGCTCGTCGACGGCGAAGATATCAAAGCGGTCGAAGGCGTCGCCGAAGATTGGTCGACGCTTCCGCCGGAAACGGTCGTCGCCGCCGGGGAAACGCGCCTCGCCAACGGACACAAACACAAGGTCGAAGTCTTCGCCGACGGTTCGGCGCGCGTCGTCGAAGAAAACAAACACGCGCACACGGTCGAACGCATCGTCGAAGGGGACAAAACGCTCTACAAAGTCGGTTCCGCCGTCGGCGCGCTCCAAGCGAAAAAGCCGGTTTACGGCAAAATCAAGTTCCGCGGCGAAAACGGGTTCGAAAAAGAACGCGGCATCAACGTCGGCGAAGAGTGGGAATACCGCAGTTACGTCGCCGGCGCCTCGGAAGAAGCCGTTATTTGGACCTTCGAAGGCGTTACGCCGGAGCGTTTCCCGGAAGGGCTGCCGGTCGAAATGACGATCAGCGCGTTCCGCACCCATATGGGCAACATCGAAAAGACCGTTATGGGCGCGCTTTACGTCCGCAACCCGAAAACCGGGCTGACCGCCGAAACGAACGTCTTCAACTCCGAAAAATACGCGACGAAAGCGCTCTTCGTCGAGCGCGAAATCGATCCGGATAAAAACAAAGTTCGCGTCCGAACCCTCAAGAAAACGGGGGACGAAGCGACCTTCGATCCGGTCTTGGCGACGGCCGACCTGAAACAAACCGGAGAAAAATACGACCTCTTCGAAGACTTCGTCGTCGACGGCAAGGTCGAAATTTGGCTCCAATGCTTGGATTCGCAACAATACTTCGGCGCCGCGGAACCGGACTTGTACCTCCGCGCGCAGGACGCGAACGTCTTCGCCAACTTCTTCAAAGGCTACCTCGGCCTTTGGCAGCAGATGGTGATTTTGATCTCGTTCGGCGTCTTGTTTAGCGCGTTCCTGAGCGGCCCGGTCGCGATGGCGGCGACGTTCGGGATTTTGATCGCCGGGTTCAGCAAGAACTTCTTCGTCGAAATCGCGCGCTTGGAAGCGCTCGGCGGCGGCCCGATCGAATCGTTCAACCGCCTCGTTACGCACGAAAATATGATGTCCGACCTCTCGAACACCTTCGCGACGCAATTGATTAAAGCGTTCGACTTCGTGTCGGCCGGCTTCCTGAGCGTGATCAACTTGGCGCTTCCGTCGTTCAGCGATTACAACTTCTACGCGGATTGCGTCGCCAACGGATACGACGTGCCGTGGAACGCCGTCGCCGTTCACATGACGACGACCGCGTCCTTTGTAATCCCGCTTTTCATCGTCGGTTACACGATTCTTAGAAATCGCGAGGTGGCGAAATGACGCAACAAAAATTGTTTTACCGCAAGGTTTTTTATATCGCGCTCATCGCGGTTCTGATTTTCCCGTTGTACATGCTCGGGAACCCGGCGCGGCGCGACGGCGGAGGCGGCCTCTTGGCGGACCGACGCAACGAGTTGCGCCTTTCCGAAGCGAACCTCGGCGAAATCGACCCCGCCGGGAGCGCGATGAAATTGGCGACCTTCGGGATGCGCGGCGTCGCGGTTTCGCTCCTTTGGAACCGTTCGCTCGAATACGAGAAGCGTTCCGACTGGGACGCGGTCGTCGCGACGGCGAACCAAATCACGATGCTCGAACCGCACTTCATCACGATTTGGGACTTCGTCGGTTGGAAGCTGGCGTACAACGCGTCGGCGCAGTTCGACGACTATCGCGAGCGTTACCGTTGGGTTATTCGCGGTTTTGAGTTCGTGCAAGAGGGCACGACGTACAACCAAGAGTCGCCGAAGCTGTACGTGCGCGCCGGTTGGACGATTTCGCAAAAAATCGGGATCGCCGACGAAAAGAAACAGTATCGTCGCCTCTTCCGCGAAGACGGCGAGTTGGAGCAACGTCAGCGCGAACGCGAAGAAAAGTATCCTTCGCTTCCGAAGCTTCCGACCGCTAAAGACAACTGGCTCTTCGGTTGCGAATTTTACAAGACGGCGGAACGTTGTTTCGAGTCGAACGGCGGCAAGGGAATCGGCAACGAAACGCGCCTCCTCTTTTACGGTCGCGCGCCTATGTACCGCATTCGTTACGCCGAATGGATCGAAATCGACGGTTGCGGTTTGAACCGAGAAAACGCGCCGGTTTTCGACGCGGAACACTGCGCCGCCGCTTGGAAAAAAGCGCAAGACGACTGGAACGAATACGCCAACCGCGTCGTCGCGACGACGATCGAAGATAAAAACGAGCCCGGTACGTACCGGCGCACGTCGTTGAATCTCCAAAAAGAGAAGCGCGCCGAAATGGACCGTCTCGAAGAGGAGATCGCCGCCGCGTTGCCCGCGAGCTTGGGCGCGACCGCGCAAGAAAAACGCGAAGCTCTCGTTTGGGAACGTTGGCATACGGTCCTGAACGACGAGCAACGCGCCGCGATGTACAACAGCGTCCTTTATCCGTTCGACGAAAACGACTACAACTTGGGGCGCGTCGGCTTCGGCGCTCGCGCCGTTCGCAAATACCTCGACGCCGAAGTGGCGCGAGCCAAGGAAGCCGAGAAAAACGGCGAAAAAATCGAGCTTTGGACCGGCCCGATCGACGAGTATTGGAAGTTGTCCGACGAAGAGAAAAAACGAACGTCGCCTTGGATTAATTGGCAAACCGACCTCTTCGAACTGCGCATGTCGTTCGTCGACGAAGATTTGCGCGAGTTGGCGCGAACCCCGCGTCTCTTGGTGCCGCAAGAGGAAACGAAGCGGTACGGCGGCGCGTTCGCTCGACTCGACGAATGGCAAGGCCGCGCTTCCTCCCTCTTGGCGATCACGCCGGACGTGATGGCGGCTAGTCTCGAAGGCGACGCGAAAGCCGCCGCGTTGGACAAAGTCGCGGAAATCGAAGCGTTGCGTAAAGAAGAAAGCTTCTCGCGCATGTTCCGCGACATCATGGGCGCCGACTATCACGAACGCGAAGTCGCGTTCGAGCAAGAGTCGGAAGCCCGCGGAGCCCGCGAATATCGCCAAGAGGCTCGCGTTCGTTTCAACGAAGGGGACGACGCCGGCGCCAACGCCGCTTTCCTCAACTGCTTCGAAGAATGGCGCAAGTTGCTGGAAGATCGCGAAGAGTTCGCCGACCTGAAATATTTGCCGCCGATGCAATCCAAGATGGTCGAGGAGCTCGAAAAGTACGCG
>JAFTUJ010000232.1 GCA_017466305.1 Thermoguttaceae bacterium | reverse complement strand
CGCGGCGGCGTTCGACGTTTTCGAGCGTTATTATCGCCAAACTCAACGCAAAAGGAACCGCAACATGGATATGAAACGACGTCAATTCCTCCGAACGTCGCTCGCCGGGCTCGGAAGCGCGGCGGTCGCGGGCGCGCCTCTCTCGAAAGTTCGCGCCGAAGAAGCGGCGAAAGCCCCGAAAAACCCCTTCTCGACCGACCCTTGCGCGACGGTGCAACTGACGCCGGAAGTCAAAACGAGCCGTATCGGCTTCGGCACCGGCATGATCGGACACAACCGTTCCAGCACCCTGACCCGAATGGACCGCAAAAAGGCGACCGAGCTGATTCTTTACGGGTACGAACGCGGGATTCGTTACTTCGACTGCGCCGACCTTTACGGAACGCACCAACTCGTTACCGAAACGCTCGCCGCCGCCGGAATCGCTCGCGACGCGTTCCAAATCGGGACGAAAATTTGGCCGCACAACGGCGGGATTCCGGAAAAGGAACGTCCGCGCGCCGACGTCGTCGTTAAGCGTTTCCTGCAAGAAACGAAGTCGGATTACCTTGACCTCGTTCAGATTCACTGCATGATGACGCCGAACTGGAACGAGCAGTACGCGCAGTACATGGAAGACCTCGAAGCGCTGAAAAAAGAAGGCCTTATCCGCGCGCACGGGATCTCCAGCCACTCGAACGCCGCGACGAAAAAAGCGATCGAGCTCGACTGGACGGACGCGATTCACGTCCGCATGAACACGAGCGGCGCCCGTATGGAAGGCACGTTTGAGGAAAACGTCGCGCTGGTGAACGCCGCCGCCGAGAAAGGGATCGGGATCATCTGCATGAAGGTCGTCGGCGAAGGGACGATGAAGAAGATCGAAGACCGCCAACGCTCGGTCGACGCGATCACGCGCCTCTCCGCGGTCGACACGATGATCGTCGGTTTCAACGAAAAACACGAAATCGACGAATTCATCGACAACGTCTCCGCGACGCTCAAAGCGATGGAAGCGGAGCAAGCCGCCGCAAAAGCGTAATCGCGCTTCGCCGCTTAACTTAAAGCGTCGCCGACGCCGCTTTAAGCCGCTCGTTTTAAATGTTTTCCTTTCGACCGCGCTTGTCTTCTCCGCGACGGCAAGCGCGGCGTTAGGAGCTTTTTGTCTAAAAAACGCGCCGTTTTTCTTTTGCGAGAAATTACCTCGAAAGCGTCGCGGCGATCGCGTCGAGTTGGGCGGCGATCTCGGCGAAATCGCGGTTTAAGTCGATCGTTTTAACGCTAATCGAAGCGCCGCAAATTCGGTAATCGTCGTTCGGTTGAATCGGCGCGTCGGTTCCGGCGTACAACAGCAAACCGCCGACCGATTCGTCCGGAGCGACCGGCCAATTCTTGACGTAAGCGAATATTTGATAAAGATTTCCGGAACAATGCGTCGGCGTCGAAACGCTTGAAAACGGGTTCGTTTGCATATTCCGCGAATAATATTTCGCGTCGATAATCAGCGTTTTCTTCGTCGCGGGATTCGAAAGAACGACGTCGGTTCGCATCGTCGGCAACCTTTGCGAAAATCCGTCGTCGGTTCGCCATAAGATCAACGGCGACCGCGCGTTAAGCGTCGGATGTTCGCGGCGAAAATAGTTCAAAACGAACTTTTCGTAAAGGCGCGCTTCGGTTTGCTCGTCGAAAAACGCCGCCAACCGCGTCGCGCCGTCCGTCGTCGTTTGGAGGAGCCCGTCGACGACCAGCCGACAAAGCGCCCAAATCGTCCGAAGCCCGCGCGAATTTCGGTCGAACCGAACGTTCCAATCGACGCGGCGCAAGTTGCAAGTCTTTACGTCGTCGAAAAATAGCAGAAGTTTGCGAAGCGTTCGTTTGCGCGGCGCGGCGACGTCGGCTCGCGTCAAGAGCGTCAACGTCGACTTAACAACGCGGTTGAACGGCGCGTCCGGCGAAAACTCGTCGAAAGCGCAAGCAAGTTCTTTGCGGCGAAGCGTTTGCGTTTTAATCGTTTCGCCGACGAGAATCCGACCGCGCGGCGCCGACGTCGTTGTTTCTCGCGTCGCGTACTCCCGGCGCAATCCGCGCTTGACTTGCGTCGCGACGCAACGCCCGAGAAGCGCCGCCAGCAAGTCCGCCGCGTTCGCGAACTCTTCCGTCGCGACGTTCTTAACGTCTTGTTCGGCAAGGCTTTCGAACGCGTACGCAAGCAAATGATAAACGTTCCGAATCGGAATCATCGGATCGCCTCGCGCAAAGCGGCGCTCCATTTCGCGAGTTTGGCGCTTTCGTCGAACCAGTATTCTTTCAAAAGCGGAATTAGTTCGAATTCGACGACCGAACGCAGCCAAACGTCGTCGACGGTCGTCTTCGCGCAAAAGTAACTATGTCCGACGCAAAAATCGGCGCCGAGCGTTTCGTCGGCGCGGATTTCGTCGTTAAGCGCTTTCACCGCTTCGATTAACCGGTCGAATTTTGGGTTGCCGACGCGGCGCCGGAACGCTCGAAAGCCCTCCGAATCGAACGCCGGTTCCAACTCGAAAAACGCGAACCGCCGCCGCAACGCAAAGTCGATCAACGCGAGACTTCGGTCGGCGGTATTCATCGCGCCGATAAGGTGAACGTTGCTCGGAATCGAAAAACGTTCGTCGGCGTAAGGCAAGCGCAACTCGACGCCGCGTTTGTCGTTTTCGATCAACATAAAAAGTTCGCCGAAAATTTTGCTCAAATTGCCGCGATTGATCTCGTCGATAATGAAGAAATACGGGCGGTCGTCCTCGGCGGCTTTGCGGCAAAACTCGTAAAAAACGCCTTTGCGCAACTCGAAACCGGTCGCGGTCGGGCGGAATCCCATTACGAAATCTTCGTAAGAGTAACTTTGGTGAAACTGCGTCGTTTGGACGCGCTCGACGTCTTTTTCGCCCATCATCGAAAACGCTAAACGCTTGGCGGCGAACGTTTTCCCGACGCCCGGCGCGCCCTGCAAAATCACGTTCTTTTTCGTCGCGAGGAGCGTTTTCAGGAGACGGTAACGCTCTTCGTCGAGGTAAACGTCGGCGAGGAAATCGTTTTCGTCGTAAGTTTCGTAAACCGTTTCCCTTTCGGCGACGCCGAGCGCGTCGTCGGCGTCGACCGCGCTTTCCGCGACAAGACTTAACATCGTTTTAACCAAGTCGGCGCGCGGCGTTACGTCGGTAAGCGTTTTCACCGGAAGGGGTTCCGCGACTTCCCAAGCGCCCGCCGCGTCCCAACGAACGGCGCGAACGTGCCGATAGGCGCCGCGCTCCGGCTCGTAAACGTAATCGCCTGCGACGACGCCGCGTCCGACGATTTGCTTGCGCCCCCGTTTGACGAAAACGACGTCGCCCGGCTTCATTTCGTTCGCAAACTGCCAAGTCGTAAGCGCTTGGTTGCGATAAGAATTTTCGGCGCCGTAAAGCGACTTCATCTTGTCGCGCATCTCCTCTTTCGAACCGAACGCGAGGAGGTCGCCCAGCTCGTCCCAACCGATCGCCATCGTCCCTTGCGCGCGGTCGTTTTCCCAATTTTCGGAGCCTTCTCCGGCGGCGTAAACCCAGTAACGAACCGATGTTGCGTCGACAAGCGTTGCGTCGGTCGTCTCTTGCGGAACGATTCCGCCAAAGATTTCGTCGCCGAAGGAAAGCGGAACGCCGTTCGCGTCGGCGATTTTTTGACAACCGCGCCGCATCGCGTTCGACTTATCGCCTTTCTTTTCAAAATAGTAAACGATATTGTCGCGAGTCGTTCGCAACGCGGTCGCGAGCCGCTCCTTACCGTATTCCGCGCCGATATTCGCAAGAAAATAGAGCGTTAATTCGACGTTCGCCCGACGCGTAAAACGCTTGCCGTCGAGCATCGCCGCCAAGACGGCGACGAAAGTAGAATGCGAACTCGCGTTGAAACACGGCGCCTCCGCGCTCATCGCCGCGACGGCGTCTTTCGGCGCAAGCGTTCCTTCGTAAACGGCCTTCGCATAACGGTAAATCGTTGATTCGCCGTCGTATTCGGCGCCGACGACCGCGCGGACGCCGCCCTTCGCGTCGAGGAACGACTTCAACGTTTTGAGCGCGCCGAAGCAGCGGTTCGCTCGTTCTTTAGCGTTCGACGTTCCGACGTCGTTCGACCAGTAGTCGAAGAGCGTCGCCCTCGCCGCCTCGAGCGTCGCGTCGTTTTCGAACGTCTTCCAAAAGCTGGGAAAAACGGCGTTTTTGTAAGCGTAAAACGCGTCGGCGACGCGCGCCCCGACAAATTTATCCGCCCAATCGGGACGCTTAGCGCGCCAAAACGCTTTATATTCCTCTTTCACTCGCTCGATCGTCGCGACGACGTCCATTTGCGTTCCCTTTCGCTCAAATTCATTTATTTTCAACGCCTTAAAAACGCCGTTCCCGCCCGTCGTTCGCCGCCCCGCCCGCGTTGACCAAGCGTCGCGGCAAAGTTTCGACAAACAATGAGACGTTTTCAACGGCGCGAAATCAAACGAAAACGCGTTTTGGCGTCGCGTTTCCGTTTTTTTATCGCTTCAACTTTCTTGTCGCTTCGACGCGATCACGGCTCCGAACAGAGGTTGACGAACGCCTCTTCGACGCGGATTCGGGCCGCTTCGTCGAGAATGAAGACGCGGCGGCGACCGTTCGCGTCCGGCTTGAACGTCGTCAAACCGTCGTCGCGAACGTCGACTTCCCCGGCTTCAGAAAGCGCAAAGTAACCGCGCCCCGACTCCGGTCGCGCGACGAAAAGAACGCTCGTCAGGTCCCAAGTCGGGCGGCGATGGTCGTACCCTTCCTTCGTGTTGCGCGCCGTCCAATGCCCGAACGCGTCGTAAAGAATTTTCGACGTCGGCGAACGGCGATAGTCGTTTTTCAGGTTGACCGGCGACATATGAACGCGGTCGCCCGTCTCGTATCCGCTGAAAACTGCCGGAGTCGGCCAGTCGGCGGCGAATTTTTGCATCGCCGGAATATCGCAAATCACGTTCCATTCCTTATGGTCGCGGTACGCCGCCGTCGAGTCGTCGAACGAAAACGCGCCCGCCATCAGCGAAACGAGCCGAACCTTCTTCGCGGCCAGTTCGCGCCCGGTCAGCGGCGAAACGTCGTCCCCCGGCGTTTCGAGCAACGCCGCAAGGTTCGACGCGTACCCGTATTGAACGAACACGACCTAACCGTCCGCCGCCTCCGCCAAGAGTCGAAGCAAGAGCGAAACCGACTCTTCGAGCTTAAAACCGTCCTGAACCGGATACTCCGCCGCGCCGTCCGCCGTTTTTTGCGCTAACGTCTTGCTCGGGTATTCGTCGAAGACCTTCGTCGACTCGCTAGCGACGCCAACCGGAACATTTGGCCGCCCATATTTAGCGTTAAGAGCCGCGACGAAACGCCCCGCCGGCTCGTTCGCGTTCGTCAACGTAACGCCAATCAACTCGACCGCGCCCCGGTCGGCCAAGCGGTGAATCAGCCCGAGCGCGAACGCGTCGTCGATATCGCCGCCGATATCGGTGTCGAAAATCATTTTCACCGGCGCGTCCGCCGAATCGCGAACGTCGAGCAAGTCGCCCTCCGCCGCGTTCGCCGCCGTCGAGGTCGCGATCGCCGTCGCGTCGCAAACGCAATCCCAAACGCAATTCCCCGAAACGCCGCCGACCGTCAAGAGCCCGACCGCGCCGAACAAACCGAATAAAAAGGCATTTTTAAGTCGTCGAAAATTCATTATCGCACTCTCTTTTCTAATAACGGTGAAAATATCGAAAGAAACTCGCCGAACGTCCGCTAAAATCGTCAAACTCGATCGTTTTAGCGTCGTTCGTCGCTCGCCCGCAAACGTCCGT